>JBBKVJ010000384.1:0-24883 GCA_037968375.1 Paracoccaceae bacterium
ATCGAGGAGCGGCAGGCGCAGATGCGCGGCGGCACAAGGGATCCGATGGCGCGCGCGGACATTCTGGCAAAGGCCCGCGCGAACCTTGGCTTCGCGGGCCGCGACGGCACGGCGGCCACGACCTTGCGGGATTTCGCGGCGGCGCTTTTCGCCGGTGATGCCCCGTTCGACGCGGCCCCCCTGACCACTCTGGGGCGCTGAATGGAGGTGTCGCTGGCGCTGCTTGAGCCTGCGACGATTGCGGCGGGCGTCGTCGTCTGCTTTTTCGCGGCAATGCTGGGCGGCGTGGCGGGCATGGGGGCGGGCATGATCGTGACGCTGTTCATCACGCCGATCATCGGCGCCAAGGCGGTGGTGCCGGTCATCTCGGTCCTGATGCTGATCAACAACGCCAGTCGCGTCTGGTTCTATCGCGATGCGCTGGAACCGTCGCGGATCGCCCTGATCGCAGGCGTCGCGGTGCCGTTCTCGGCCCTTGGCGCGCTGGTCTATGTCCGGCTTGACGGTGAGGTTGTGCAGTTGCTTCTGGGGGTGATCCTGATTGCATCGGTGCCGCTAAGGCGCTGGATGTCGGGCCGAAGCGTGGCGCCGTCAACCGGGCAGGTCGTCGTTGTCTCCGGGGTGTTTGGGTTTCTGTCGTCCATCGTCGTTGGCGCCGGGATGCTGGTAATCCCGATCCTGATGGGATTCGGTCTGGCCGGTCCGGCACTTTTGGCGACCGATGCCGCCATCGCCGTGCTGGTCAATGTCTTCAAGGTGATCTTCTTCGGCGCCCTGGATGCGCTGCCTTTGCAGATGTTTTTACTGGCGTTGGCGATGGGGCTTTGCACCGTGCCGGGCACCTGGGCCGGTGCCTGGCTGGTGCGCCGCACGCCGATCCGTATCCACACGCTTTTGATCGAGGGGCTGATTGTCGTGGGCGGGTTTGCCCTGATCTGGGGGGCGGCGGATGGACATGCGTGAAAGCGAGGCGATGCCGCGACGCATCACAGCGCCGATGGCACAGGATCAGGTCCTGTCAGGGCGTGAGGTCGCGTTTCTCGACCTGCGCGAGGCAGGACCGTTTTCGCAAGGCCATCCGCTGTTCGCGGTCCCCTGCCCGTTCAGCCTGCTTGAGGCGCAGATCGCTACCCTGGTGCCACGGCGTTCGGTGCCGGTCGTTTTGATCGATGACGGTGACGGAATTGCGGAACATGCAGGCCGCGCCTTGATCGGTATGGGTTATACGATCCTGTCCATCGTCGAGGCTGGCATACCGGCGTGGCGCGGCGCGGGTTTGGGGCTGTACAAGGGCGTCAATGTCGTCTCGAAGACGCTTGGTGAATTGACCGAACATGTCTGGCACCCCGCCACGATCGACGCCGATACCCTTGCCGGATGGCAGGCCGAGGGCCGCCCGATGGCATTCTACGACTGCCGTCCGCCCGAAGAGTTCGCCAAGATGACCGTGCCGGGCGCGCGAAGCCTGTCCAATGGCGAGTTGGCGCACAGGCTGCCGACCCTGCCGGACGACCGGCCCATCGTCCTGACCTGCGCCGGTCGCACGCGTGGCATCATCGGCGCGCGCAGTCTGGCGATGCTGGCGACGGGGCGTGAGATTTACGCGCTGGAGAACGGCACTCAGGGATGGGTGCTGTCGGGGCGCGCGCTTTTGCGCGGTGAGGCGCCTGGCGCCATGCCCACGCTCGGCCCGCAGGAGACTGCCCTGACACGCGCCCGCGCCACGGCGTTTCTGGCCGAGCACGATATCCCGCGCGTCTCGGCGGACGAGATCGCAAGACTGCGGGACGATCCCGCCCGCACAACCTTCTGTCTGGATGTGCGTTCGGCACCCGAGGCGGCCGCAGACCCGCTTGCTGGCTTTGATCATGCGCCCTCGGTGCAGCTTGTGCAGGCGACCGATCAGTGGGTCGGGGTCCGCCATGCACGCCTTGTCCTGGCCGACGATCTGGGGCTGCGGGCGGGGCTTGCGGCCTATTGGCTAAGGCTGCTCGGATACGCGGCGATGGTGGCACTTGTCGACGACGATCTGCGGGCGCTGTCAAAGGAAAATGCCGGACCGACCCTCGTCTATCCGTCTCGGATCGAGGTCATGGCAGCACTGGACCTTGTGCGCACCGGAATGGCGCGGTTCGTAGATTTGCGGGCGTCATCGGCGTTTGCGGCCAGTCACATCGCGGGTTCGGTCTGGTCGTGCCGACCACAGCTGGCCGCGTTCTCATCCCAGGGTCCGCTTGTCGTCATCGGCGACGACAAACCGCGTGCCGACCTTGCGGCGTCGTATCTTGCTGCTTTGGGCCATCGCGGTGTTCAGGTTGTATCCGGCGGGTTTGCAGCGTTGCGTCGTGCCGGAGCCACCGTCGAGGCCCTGTCGCATTACAATCCGTTGGATTTCGAAGATGTCACCAGCTTTGCGCATGGCCGCCACGATGGCGACCTTGCCGCATCACGCCTGTATCTGTCGTGGGAACAGGGACTTGTCGGTCAGCTGGATGCAGCCGAACGGGCCCAGTTCCGTCTCTAGGCCGTCGACCCCTTAGCCTTCAGGACCCGGCCTGCGTCAGGCCTGAGCGACGCCCGCTGCGATGACCTGACCGACTGCGATTGTGCCCGCCGTGCCCGCCAGATCGGCGGTCCGCGTCGCGGGATCGCGCAGGCTGGCCGCAAGGGATCGGTCCAACGCGCGGGCGGCAGCGGCAAACCTGCAGCCTTTGCCCTGCGTCGCAAACCAGTCAAGCAGCATCGCCGCCGATCCGATCAGCGACGCCGGATTTGCGCTGTCTTTGCCGGCAAGATCAGGTGCCGATCCGTGCTGCGCCTGCGCCATCGCGTGGTCGCGCCCGGCATTGAGTGACGCTGCAAGGCCCAGACTGCCGGACAATTCCGCCGCCAGATCGGACAGGATATCGCCGAACATGTTGGTGGTCACGATCACATCGAAACTGCCCGGTTTGCGCACCAGATGGGCGGCCATCGCATCGACCAGCACCTCATCGCAAGTGACGTCGGGATAGCTGGCCGCGACCCGCCGCACTTCGGCCAGAAACAGCCCGTCGGACTGGCGCAGAACATTGGCCTTGTGCACCGCTGTGACATGCCGCGCCGGACGTTTGGCGGCAAGGGCAAAGGCCGCTTCGGCGATCCGTACGCTGGCCTTGCGCGTGACCTTGCGCAGCGCCAGCACCATATCGGGGTCGGGGCTGAACTCACCCGTGCCGGTCGCCATGTTCCGGTCGGCGTAGAAACCTTCGGTATTCTCGCGCACGATGACCAGATCGAAGGGCTTGCCACAGGGCGGAGGCAGGCCCTCACGGGTCGCCGCAGGACGGATGTTCGCATAAAGGTCGAGCGTTTTTCGCAAAGTGCCGGAAGGGTTCAACCCGCCCTCTGCCACCGGCGGATAGGCGTTGTGCGACACCGGGCCCAGGACTATGCCGTCAACCCCCGCTGCGCGTTCCAGCACGGCGTCAGGGATTGTCGAACCGTGTGCCGCCAAGGCGTCGAACCCGATCGTCGCGGTCTCGAAGACCAACCCCAGATCGAACCGCGCTTTGGCGGCGTCAAGAACCGCACGCGTCGCGGCCACGATCTCGGGTCCGATGCCGTCGCCATCAAGCGTGAGGATGCGTGTTACGTTTCCGGTGTGGGTCGATGATCCTTGCATTACCGACCGCACTCCAGTTCAGCGGCGACAAACCCGTCGTTGATCGCGTCTGCAACAAAACCGTCCAGCGCCGCGACAAGCGGGTTGTCGGCCCCCGGGATCACCATGGCCTGTTCCACCCGGGTCAGGACACCGGGCAACACGCGGACTGCAGGGTTGCCCGCAAAAAACCGCTCGAGGGAGGCGCGCACGCCTGCGACGACATCACCGCGCCCCGCGGCAAACTCCGCAAAGCTTTCCGTTGGCGTGCCGGAATGTTCAAGCGCGGCATGTTTGAGGGTGGCGGACAGATACATGTCATAGGCTGACCCCGTTGAGGTCAGAACGGTCAGGCCGCTGCGATCTGCAGTCTCAACGGTTTCGACAGGGCCGCCGACGCGCACGGCATAGGTTGCTTCGATCGTGTGATAGGGCTTGGTGAAGCTGACTTTTTGCGCGCGCGTCGCGTCGATGGCAAGAAACGCGACATCCCAGATGTCAGCATCGACGTCGGCGAAGACTTTCCCGGCACCGTCATAGACGACCGGTTCGAAGGTTGCGCCGATCTTTGTGGCGAGGCGTCGGGCCAGAGCGGGAGAGACGCCGGCGAACTCGCCCCCGTTGTCCTGCACGAGGGCGCGATTTCCGGTATTGATGGCGACGCGCAACAGGCCGTTATGCGCCAGGGTTTTCAGGTCAATTGGCAATCAGCTTGTCCTTCTTCACGGGTGCCACGGCGCTGCTTGTTTACTTGGTCGCAAATCACTTCGACATGGCCTGAAAGGCCGCGCCATAGGTTTCGCGCAGGGCGTTTTTCTGAACCTTGCCCATCGTGTTGCGGGGCAATTCGTCGACCACCTCGAACCGGCGCGGCTGCTTGAAATTCGCCAGATCGCGGCGCGCGGCGGCGCTGATCGCCTCGATATCCAGAGCTGTGTCGCCATCGGCGACGAGGATTGCAACAACGCCTTCGCCAAAATCCGGATGCGGCGCACCAATGACGGCACTTTCGCGCACGCCGGGCTGATCGTCGAGGAAGATCTCGATCTCCTTGGGATAGATATTGTAGCCGCCCGAAATGATCAGATCCTTGCCGCGCCCGACGATGTGGATATAGCCGCGCGCATCGATCATCCCCAGATCGCCGGTGATCAGGAACCCGTCGTCGCGCAGGTCTTCGCGGGTTTTCTCGGGCATTTCCCAATAACCCTTGAACACGTTCGGGCCGCGCACTTCCAGAACCCCGATTTCATCCGTGGGCAGTTCGGCACCGGTTTCGGGATCGCAGACCTTCACCTCGATGCCCGGTAGCGGAAAGCCCACAGTGCCCGCGCGCCGCTCACCATCGTAAGGGTTCGAGGTGTTCATGCTGGTTTCCGTCATCCCGTAACGCTCAAGAATGCGGTGGCCGGTGCGCGCCTCGAACCGTTCGTGCGTTTCGGCCAGCAGCGGTGCCGAGCCGGAGATGAACAGGCGCATGTGTCCGACCAGATCGCGACCGAGGCGCGGATCGTCCAGAAGCCGGGTGTAGAACGTCGGAACGCCCATCATCGTCGTCGCCTTCGGCAGGCGACGGATGACGGCATCGTTGTCGAACTTCGGCAAAAAGATCATCGCGCCGCCGGCCAGAAGCGTCACATTGGTGGCCACGAACAGACCGTGGCTGTGAAAGATCGGCAGCGCATGAAGCAAGATGTCGGTCTCGGTGAACTGCCACGCCTCGACCAGCGCCCGGGCATTCGACAAGAGATTGCGGTGCGTCAGCATCGCGCCTTTCGACCGCCCCGTGGTGCCGGACGTATAGAGCAGCGCCGCCACATCATCGTCACCGCAGGGCACCGGATCGAACCGCGCGTCCTGCGTGGCCGCAAGCTCGGCCAGAGACCCCTCGCCCGCCGCCCCCAGCGTTCGCAGCGTGCAGCCTGCGGTCTTTGCAATCGGTGTCAGCGCATCAACCTCGCCGGGATCGCAGACAAATAGCGCGGCGCGGCTGTTGGTGACGAAATAGTCCAACTCGGCCGGCGTATAGGCAGTGTTGAGCGGCAGATAGACAACGCCCGCCATGATGCAGGCCGCGTAGAGCGCCAGCGCTTGCGGCGATTTCTGGGTGTGAACCGCAACCCGGTCGCCGGGCGCCAGACCCAGCGATGTCAGGGCATGGGCGAATTGCGCAGAAAGGCCAAGAAACTCGGCATGACTTGTCGCCGTGCCGTCGGCCATATGTAGGAACACGGTGTCGCGGCCGATGTGAGGGGCGAAAAGCGCGTCGTGAAGGGAATTGCTCACATGTTGATCCTCGGGGTTCGGCATCGGGCCGGATCGGCGGCGCGTCTAGCCGTCGGCGGTATCGCCAGCGTTGCCGTCTTCGGCAATCTGCATATAGCGGCCAAAGCCCTTTTCGATATGGGCGAATGCGGCGTCGCGGGCGCGGCGCGGATCGCCCGACTTGACCGCCTCGAATATCGCTCCATGCTCATCCAGCGAAAGCGCGATGTTGTTGGCCACCGACAATCCGCGGCGGCGATAGAGATGCATTTCCTTGATCAGATTGTCGTATATCGCCTTGGCTCTGGCGTTGGCAGCGGCCTGAAGCAGCATGTCGTGGAATTCGATGTTAAGCTCGTAATAGGCGGCGCGGTCGTCGGTATCGCGGACGCCGCGCATTGTATCAAGGTTTTCCGTCAGCCGGTCGATCAGATCGGCCTCAAGCCCGTCACCGACGCGCTGCGCGGCCGAGGCGCAGGCCATCGCAAAGATCGCACCTCTGACCTCATAGAGATTATGGATCTCGGCCAGCGATATCTCGTTCACATAGGCGCCACGATTCGCGATCAGATCGATCAGCCCGGAATCCGCAAGCGATCTGATCGCTTCGCGAACTGTGCCGCGGCTGACCCCCATTGTCCCCGCAAGTGTCACTTCGTTCAATTTCTGACCCGCCTCCAGCGCACCGGCGACAATCATCTCTTCGATCTGCGACCGAACCTCGGTTGCGAGGGTCTCGCGCCGGGCTCCGATGGATGGCAGTGTTTTCGACATGACTTGGTCTGACCTCGAACGTTTGAGTTTGTCAACAATCAGCAATAACATTGCCAATCCGGAGTTGGTGACATAAATCAAATCAAGTCAATCATTCCAGCGGAGATGCACCATGGCAGTGACCGACGACGAAGGTGCGGACGGTATGGCGGCGTCGCGGAAGACGGATCACGGCAGATCGGCAAGCCAGGCACTGCGTGGATTGCGGGTTCTGGATCTGACGCGGGTGCGGTCGGGTCCGACCTGCGTGCGCCAGTTCGCTGATTGGGGTGCGGATGTCATCAAGATCGAAGCGCCGGTTGATACCGCGCAGTTCGGCGGGCCAAGATCCGGACCCGATTTTCAGAACCTGCACCGCAACAAGCGCAGCCTGACGCTGGACCTCAAATCGGACCACGGCATCGCGGCCTTTCGCAAACTGGCCGACACCGCCGACATCATCGTCGAGAACTTTCGCCCCGATGTGAAGCACCGGCTGGGCATCGATTACGACACGCTGTCGCAGACCAACCCCGGCCTGATCTATGCGTCGATCTCGGGCTTTGGCCAGGACGGCCCCTATGCCAAACGCCCGGGTTTCGACCAGATTGCACAGGGCATGGGCGGGCTGATGTCGATCACCGGCAAACCGGGCGAAGGTCCGATGCGGGTCGGCATTCCGCTGGCTGACCTTTCCGCCGGCCACTTTGCGGCCCAGGGTGTCTTGATCGCACTTTACGAGCGCACGATGTCGGGTCGCGGCCAGTGGGTTCAGACGTCGCTGCTGCAGGCCCAGATCTTCATGCTGGATTTTCAGGCGGCGCGCTATCTGATGGATGCCGACGTGCCGCAACAGGCGGGCAACAATCACCCGACCTCGATCCCGACCGGCGTCTTCAAAACCGCCGACGGCTATATGAACCTTGCCGTCACCGGCACCAACATCTGGACAAGGTTCGCCGAGGCGATGCAGCGGGTGGATTGGCTTGCGGACGCCCGCTATGCCACCGCCCCTGCCCGGTCCGAGAACCGCGACGCGCTGGGCGCCGAGATCGAAGCGATCACGGTCACCAAGCGGACGGCAGAGTGGATCGATCTTTACAACCGCAAAGGCGTGCCCGCCGGTGAGATCAACGATATCGGCCAGGTGTTCGCCGACCCGCAGGTCCGCCACCTCGGCCTTGCGCAGGATGTGGTCAGCCAGGAGCGTGGCGCGACGCAACTTGTCGGCCAGCCGATCACCCTCAGCCGGACGCCAAGCAGCATCGCCGCACCGCCGCCGACCGCAGGCCAGCACTCGGCCGAAATTCTGGCCGAGCTTGGTTATAGCGACGCCCAGATCGACGACATGAAATCAACCGGCGCCATCTGAAGGACGAACCCCAGCAATGACCGACAAGATCATCACCGAGCAAACGGGTGACATCGCCCGCATCATCTTTAACCAGCCGGAAAAGCGGAACGCCGTGTCGCTTGAAATGTGGGAAGCGGTCGAAGCGGCTGCGATCCGTTTTGCCGCAGACCCCAGCGTGCGTATCCTCATTCTGTCGGGCGCTGGCGGCAAGGCGTTCGTGTCCGGCGCCGACGTGTCGAAATTCGAAAGCGAGCGGGCGTCGAAAGAGGCGGTTGATCATTACAACGCCACGACCAAGCGGGTCTATGACCTGATCGAAGCGTTTCCCCGGCCGACCATCGCCCAGATCGACGGATTTTGCATTGGCGGTGGCGTGGCACTGTCGCTGTGCTGCGACATTCGGATCTGCGGCCAGGGGTCGCAGTTCGCCATCCCGGCGGCGAAGCTGGGGCTTGGCTACGGCTATGACGGGCTGAACCGCCTCGTTAACGTCGTCGGGCTGTCGTTCGCGAAAGAGATTTTCTTCACCGCCCGCCGCTTTGACGCGGAAGAGGCGCGGGTGATGGGTCTGGTGAACCGGATCGTCGAGGACGGCAAGGTCGAGGATGCCGCCCGCGAGATGGCCGAGGTTATCGCCGCGAATGCGCCGATGACCGTCGCTGCGGTCAAGTATATCGTCGGACAGGTGGTGGCGCCGGACAGTGCCACCGATCACGCCGAATGCGCGCGCCGGGTGAAGACATGTTTCGATAGCGAGGATTACATCGAGGGCCGCCGCGCGTTTCTGGAAAAGCGCACACCGCAGTTCAAGAACGCCTGATGACCGCCACCCCCCGCCGCGTGAACGAAGCCGCTGCGCGCGCCCATTTCGACGGCGCGCTGAACGATCACGAACAGGCGTTCGAGAGGTTCTTTCTGGCTCGCTTTCTGGGGCTGGAGTTCGCCTATCTGCCGCAAGATGCCGCCGATCCCGACAAGGAGGTCTGCCGGATCAACTTTCCGGTGACCGAGATGGTCAAGAACCCGCAAGGCACTCTGCACGGCGGGGTCATGGCGACGGTGATGGATATCTCGATGGGGCATCTGGTCGCAAAGATCGTGGGACCCGGCGCCACGATCGAGATGAAGATACAGTTTTTGCGCCCCGTCACCGGCGCCACCGCGACCTGCGAGGGACGCTTTACCAAGCGCGGCCGGTCGCTGTCGTTCATGGAAAGCCGGGTTTTTGACGCGGCGGGCAAGCTGGCTGCCCTGGCCACCGCGACGTGGAAGATGCCGTCGGACTGACCAGGGTGCGGCACTGCTGCCAGGCCTGTTCGGACAGATCGCGAAGTCTGTCACCATGCCCTGACCCTAGTCGCCGGCTTTCTCGGCCTTGCCGGCACCTTTTCCCATCTTCTGGAACAGCGGCACCAGTGCCAGAAGTCCGACCGTCAGCGCGATGATCCACAGCGATGCCGGACGTTCCACAAAGATCATGAATGACCCGCGCGAGATCGTCAGGGTTTGTCGCAACGCCTCTTCGCCAAGCGGGCCAAGCACCAATGCCAGAACCAGGGCGGCGGGCGAGAATCCGTAAAGCCGCATGAAGAACCCCAGGATGCCGGCGCCGAACATCAGGTAGGTCTCGATGAACGACGCATGCACGCTGAATGTGCCAAGCGTGCAGATCACGACGATGGCGGGGGCAAGGATGCGATAGGGGATCTTGATGATCTTGACGAACAAAGGAATCGCGAAGATCGAGATCGCGAGCAGCGCCATGTTGCCCAGATACATCGACGCAATCAGCCCCCAGGCAAGTTCGGGGTTCTGCGCCATGAACAGCGGCCCCGGGCGCAGCCCCCACATCAGGAACGCCGCCAATAGCACCGCCGTCGAGGCCGACCCCGGAATGCCAAGCGTCAGAAGCGGGATCATCGCACCCGACGAGGCGGCATTGTTCGCGGTCTCTGGGGCCACTAGGCCTGCCATCTCGCCGGTGCCGAATTTCTCGGGCGTTTTCGAAACCGACCGCTCAAGCGAATAGGCCATCAGCGACGCAATCGTCGCCCCGGCGCCCGGGATCACGCCGACGAAAAAACCCAGGAGCGAGCCGCGCACCATCGTCATTCGGGTCGACATCCAGTCCAGCTTGCTGGGCCAGAATTCCTGTTTCCTGTCGAATTGCACGATGCCACCCGTGCCGGTCCGATGCAGCCCGATGTAGAAGGCGTAGAACAGCTCGCCCAGCCCGAACAGGCCGATGGCAATCGGGATGAAATAGATGCCACCGATCAGCTCGGCCGAGCCGAAGGTATAGCGCCCCTGCCCGGTCTCGAGATCGACGCCGACGGTGCCAAGCGCAAAGCCGACAAGTGCCGAGATCAGGCCAAGCTTCCAGTTCTCGCCGATCATGACGATCAGCGTCAGCATCCCCATCGCCGCCAGCAAGAAATACTCGGGCGGCCCGAAACTGCGCGACACCTGCGAGAACATCGGCGCAAGGATCGTGATCAGGATGACACCGACGGTGCCACCGATGAACGACGCCGCCGCCTGCATCACTAGGGCCGGGCCGGCGCGGCCTTTCTTGGCCAGCGGGAAACCGTCGAAGGTGCTGGCGACAGTTGCCGACTCGCCCGGCGTGTTCAAGAGGATCGAGGTGATCGTGCCGCCATACATCGCCCCATAGTAGATCGCGGCCAGCATCATGATGGCACCGACCGGATCCATGCCGAAGGTCACCGGCAACAGGATCGCCAGCCCCGCCGACGGCCCGAAGCCCGGGATCACCCCCACGATCATGCCGATCATCGCGCCCGCCAGCAGATACAGCAGGTTGATCGGCGTGATCGCGATCGTCAGCCCCATCATGAGATCAGAGAAGATGTCCACGTGTTGTCCTCAAGTGGCCTGACCGAAGGGTGTCGGTCTGGCGGCGGGTCAAATCGGAAACGGCACCATTCCAGGCGGCATACTGGCATTCAATGCGACGTCGAACAGAAGATAAACTGCAGCGGGCAGCAACAGCGCGATGATGCCGTTCTGCAGATGCCGCCCGGTGTTGAGCACCGACAGCGCCAGAAGCAGAAACGCGACAGTGGCCAGAAACCCGCCCAGTATCTTGAGCAGCACCGCGTAGATCAGGGCAATGCCGACCAGGATCGTGACGTCGCGCCAATACCCCGCCGGAACCGGGTCAGCGGCGGACTGACGCCGCGCGTCGACGATTGCCCAGATCGACAGGACGACAATGGACAACCCGATGATCCGAGGAAAGAACCCCGGCCCCAGTCGTCCGGTTCGCGTCATGAAGTTCAGGTCGGCGAACGCGATATAGCTGTAAAAGATACCACCGCCCAAAAGCACCAGCAGGAAAATGATCCGCATCAGCGGCAAACCCCTCGATATGAAAGCGGCCGCGACGCGCGCAGCCGCTTTCCGTGTGGTAGCGACGGATTTACTTGATCGCGCCGACCGAACGAAGCACTTCGCCGAAACCGGCCTGCGTTTCGATCAGGAAACTGCGGAAGTCCTCGCCATACTTGATGTTTTCCGTCAGCTGGTTGGTATCAAGATAGGCCTTCCACTCGGGTGTTTCGACGACCTTCTTCATGGTCTCGGTCCACCATTCCTGCGCTTCGGCAGGGGCATCCGGCGCCAGGATCAGACCACGCGGCATCGACACGCCGATGTCATAGCCAAGCTCGCCCATCGTCGGCACGCCGGCCAGCGCCGACGGTGTCTTTACACCGCTGTAGACCAGCGCGCGCAGGTCGCCAGAATCGATCAGACCCAGGATTTCGCCGGGGTTGCCGACCATCGCATCGACCGACTTGGACAAGAGTGCTGTCGTCTGATCGGCCATCGAGTTGAACGAGACATAATCGAACTCAAAACCGGCCTTCTTGGCGAAAAGCGTCGGCACGATGAAGTCGACGTTCACAGTGCCGGTGCCCGCGATGGTGATCGGGCCCGCCTTGGCCTTGGCGATCAGGTCGTCGATGTTCTGAATCTCGGAATCGCCGTTCACCACAAGGGCCAGATCGTCGGTCGCCAAAAGCGCTACGGGCGTGAAATCCTTGGGCTGCCAGGGTGTGTCGGCCTGCAGCGGGGTGGTCACGAAACTGCCCGATGTGGTCGAGATATCGTAGGCGCTGCCGGACTTGGAATAGAGGTATCCCCAGCCCACCGCGCCAGAGCCGCCAGCACGGTTTTCTGCCGTGATGCCCGCCGGGTACATATCGTACTTGTTGAGGATGTCGATGATCGTCCGCGCCATGATGTCGTTGCCGCCGCCAGGACCGAAGGCGATGGTCCAGTCGAGGTCTTCAGACGGATAGCTTTGCGCCATCGCTGGCGCGCCTGACAGACCGATGGCGCAGGTCGCCGCGACCAGCCCGGCACGCAGCCACGCTGTCTTTCTGCTGAGTATCTGTTTCATGTCGTCCTCCCGGTTTTTATTGATATGCCTCGACGAGACATTTCGGCACTCGTTCGCAGTCAAAGCGTCTCCAGCCAGCGCCGCCGACCGTTCCTGTGATGCAGCATCCCTTCGCCACGCGCGCGTTCAGCGTCGCCTGCTTCGATCGCTGCGACAATGCGCTTGTGCTCGGTGTTCGAAAACCTAAGCGATGTGTCGCCCCTGAGGACACGCACACGCATCAGGCGCACCTCCTTGCCAAGCGAGGTATAAAGATCGGCAGACCGGTGTTCGCCTGCCGAGATGGCGATGTGATGATGAAACGCCAGATTTTTTTCGAAATAGGCGGTATCGTCGCCTGCGGAGATTGCATCGTCCATCTGGCAGGTGAAGGCGCGCAATTCGGCCGTGACCTGCGGATCGGCGATCCGGGCCAGACTGGCACAAAGATGACCGGCGATCAGCGCGCGCAACTCGTAAAGCTCCATCGCGTTTTCGACCGAAATCTTTCTGACGAATACACCGCGATTGGTGACGGATGTCAGCAGGCCGTCGCGTTCGAGGGCACGCGCCGCTTCGCGAACCGGGCCCCGGCTGACCCCCATCTGCTCAGCCAGCAGATGTTCGTTCAGGCGTTGACCGGCCTCTACCTCGCCTCTCAAGATCATCGATTCCAGCTCTTCTCGCACTTCGCAGGTCAGCGTCGTGCGCTGTTTGCGGGCGCGGGTCGTGTGGACTTCGGCATTGATCCCCATGCGTCACATTCGAGGGCGCAAGTGTAGATTGTCAACAGTATTCTGCTGATTGACACTGCGCAATCCGGTCTGCATCAGTAACCCCTCATCACAGTTTCAGGCCATCAGGGCCGCTGCAAAAGGTCTACCCGCAATGTCAGATCGACCGCTTACCGGTAAAACCGCCTTCGTTTCAGGGTCCGGACGGAATATTGGTCGTGCCGTCGCGGTTCATCTGGCGCGGATGGGTGCCAATGTCGTTCTCAATGGCTCGACCGACGAGGCCGCCTGCACGGAAACTGCCGCTTTGGTAAAAGCGGAAGGTTGCGACGCACTGATCACAATGGGCGATGTCGGGCGACCTGCCGTGGTGGCGGACATCGCCAAAGCCGCCCTCGATTGCTTTGGAACCGTCGACATCGTCGCCAACAACGCCGCGCGCCGACCGCACAAGCCGTTTCTCGAGATGACCGACGACGACTGGAACAACGTCGTCGATTCCGCGCTGACCGCCGCGTTCCAGACCAGCCGCGCCTTCCTGCCCGGGATGGTCGACAACGGCTGGGGCCGGATCATCAACTTCGCTGGCATGAAGGCGATCAAGGGCTATTTCGAAGGCGCGCCGATTTCTGCCGCAAAGCACGGGATATGGGGTCTGACCAAAGCGCTTGCGACCGAATTCGGTGCGAAGGGGATCACCGCGAACGCGGTGTCGCCGGGGCAGATCCGACCCGATGACATGGCCGAAGATGACGCGCGGCGGGCGGCCTCGATCCCGGTCGGTCACATGGGGCGGCCCGACGATATTGCCGCCGTCGTGGCGTTTCTTGCCTCGCCCGCTGCGCGCTTCGTCAACGGCCAGATGATTGCCGTTAACGGCGGCGAGACGACCTGAAGCGCCGCTTGGCTAACCCGTCGGGTTCGACCGATCGCGTTCGACCGCCACCAGATGCCCATCACCGATGTCGGTCAGCTGCACCCGGTCCGGGCCCTGCCCGACCCGGTGCACCGGGCTTGGCACCTCACCCGACAGGCGCGGACTGGGGGCGCGCTTGTGGGCCGGGTCGGGCACCGGCACGGCGTCGATCAGGCGGCGGGTGTAGGAATGGCGCGGGTCGCCGAACACCTGAGCGCGGCTGCCGATCTCGACGATCTGGCCCAGATACATCACCGCCACCCGGTCCGACACGTTTTCCACCACCGCCATGTCATGGCTGATGAACAGGTAGGAGATGCCGAATTCCCGCTTCAGCGCCTCCAAGAGTTGCAGCACCTGCGCCTGCACCGACACGTCCAGCGCCGAGACAGATTCGTCGGCAATGATCAGATCGGGCCGCAGGCTCAGCGCCCGTGCGATGCAGATACGCTGGCGCTGACCGCCCGAAAATTCATGCGGATAGCGGTCCATCTGGTCGCGCGACAGGCCAACGCGCTGCATCAGGTCGCCAACCGCGGCCTGTTGTTCGGCGGCGGTGCCGATGCCGTGGATGACCAGCGGTTCGGCAATCAGATCGCCGATGCGCATACGTGGGTCTAGCGCCGCCATCGGGTCCTGAAACACCATCTGGATGCGGCGGCGAAGCTGCTTTTGCGCCTCGGGCCGCATCCCGGTCAGCGTCTGCCCGGCGATGTCGATGCGGCCCTCGTGCGGGACAAGCCCGACCATGGCGCGGGCGACGGTGGATTTGCCGCACCCGGATTCGCCGACCAGCGCAAAGGTTTCGCCCGCACCGATCTCGAAGCTGACGCCTTCGACGGCGTGCACAAGATGGGTGACGCGCCCCAGCATCCCGCCGCGCAGATCAAAGCGGACCCGCACATCCCTCAGCACCGCTACCGGGGCCTTGGTCGCCGCCTGCACCACCTGCGCCGGGGTGCGCGCAGCCCCGGTGCCCATGCGCGGTACGGCGGCCAGCAGATCGCGGGTATAGCTGGCCTGCGGGCGGGCAAAAATGTTCTCGACGAGGCCGCTTTCCACCACCTGGCCATCTCTCATCACGATCACCCGGTCGGCAGTTTCTGCCACCACGCCCATGTCATGGGTGATCAGGATGATCGCGGTGCCAAGCCCGGCTTGCAGATCGCGCAACAGGTCCAGCACTTCGCGCTGCACGGTGACATCCAGCGCGGTCGTCGGCTCATCGGCGATCAGGACCTCGGGGCGCAACGCCAGCGCCATGGCGATCATCACGCGCTGGCGCATACCACCCGACAGCTGATGCGGGTATTGATCTAACCGTCGCTCGGGCTGCGATATCCGCACCGATTGCAACGCCTCCAGCGCCATCGCCCGCGCCTGGCTGCGTGACACCGGTTCATGCGCCCGGATCGCCTCGACCAGCTGCGTCCCGATGGTCATCACCGGGTTGAGCGAGGTCATCGGTTCCTGAAAGATCATCGCGACCCGATCACCGCGAATGGCGCGCATACCGGCCTCGGGCAAGGTGGTCAGGTCAGCCGTGCCCAGCCGGACGGTGCCACCTGTCACCCGCACCGCAGGCGGTGGCAACAGGCCCATGATCGCCAGCGCGGTAATCGATTTGCCCGACCCGCTTTCGCCCGCAATCGCCAGCGTCTCGCCCCGGTTCAGGGTAAAGCTGAGGTCGCGGATCAACGGTTTCAGCCCGGTCTCGGTGTTCACCGAAACGCACAGATCTTCGACCGAAAGGATCGGGGGCATGTCCGGGGCCATCACAGCCCCGGCCAAAGTTTCAGGCCGTGTCGTCATTCGAAGACGCAGCGCGGGAAGTAGAAGCTGACAATCCAGTTGGGCATGTCGACGATCTCGGAAATCCGCAGATCGCCGCAGGTCGAGACCAGCATATAGGCCTCGACCGCCGCCATCTTTCGTGTCGCGGTCAAGAAGTCGATCATCCCCGAAACCGCATCCCTGGCCGCCCCCATCAGGTCCGGCCCGATGCCTGTCGTTACCTCATAGCCCTTGGCGTCAAGATGTCGGGTCACCGGCCCCGGCGTGGTAAAGCGCGGCGTCTTGAGGTTGGCGCCTTTTACCAGATCCAGCGTCAGGACCACATCCATGGGCGACTCAATGGCGGTGCCGCAAACCTCGCCGTCGCCCTGGGCGGCATGGGTGTCGCCGACGCTGAACATGGCGCCCTCGACCTCGATGGGCAGATAAAGCGTCACACCCGCCGTCAGATCGCGGATATCAAGATTGCCGCCCACGCGCCGGGGCGGCACGATGGAATGCAGGCCCTTTTCGGCCAGCGCATTGCCGATGGTGCCGCAAAACGGTTTCAGCGGCACCCGCGCCTCTGGGCTCCACAGCGCCGGGGCAAAGTCCGTCGCATCATAGCTCCAGACCTTCAGGGCAGGATCGGTGAACTGATCCGCCAGAAGGCCGAAGCCCGGAATGTTCGCGGTCCAACCCCAGCCCTTGCCGTCCTGCACCTGCGGCTTGAAGTCGCCGATGGTGACTTTCAGCGCGTCGCCGGGTTTGGCACCTTCAACATAGATCGGACCCGACACAGGGTTGATCTTGCCAAAATCGAGGCTGACCACATCGGTCAGTGTTGACGACGGGCCCAACTGGCCCGCCGAACTGTCATGGCAGTGAAACAGGATTGTCGATCCCGGTTCCACCCTCTCGGCCGGGACAAGCGCATTGTCCCAGCCGAAATGGTGCTGCCGACCGTGGATCGTATAGTCGCAGTCCTTGCACATCGATCTCAGTCCGTCACGAAGACGTAGTCGTAGTTCACCGGGATCGACACCGGATCGACGTACAGCGCATCGGCGCCGCCCATCCGGGGCGACTTCATCGTGTAGCGCTGTTCGTTGAAGACCGGCACCCAGGGCGCATCTGCCATCACACCCATGTAGACGTCCGACCACTTCTGCATGCGGTCGCCGACCATCGCGGTATCGGTGATGCTGTCGGCCTCGGTGGCCATCGCATCCAGCGCCTCGTTGCAATACCAAGACCAGTTCCAGCCGCCGTCCACCGCCCCGGCGCAGCCCAGGATCGGGCCGTAGAAGTTCGAAGGATCGGGGAAGTCGGCGATCCAGGCCATGCCGCCCGACCAGATCATCGGCGCCGAGCCATTGCCGCCCGCCTCGATGACGTTCGCCTGTGCCAGTGAGCGGATCGCCACCCGAACGCCGATCGCCGCCAGATCCTGCTGGATCGCCTGGGCGATGCGCGGGTTCGGGTCGGTGTTCATCACGTAAAGCTCGGTGTCGAAGCCATCGGCCAGCCCGGCCTCGGCCAGCATCGCCTTGGCGCCTTCGGGATCGAACGCATAGCCCGCGTAGCCGTCCGTATAGCCCGGCATCGTCGGCGGCAGCGGCTGGGTCGCGGGCACCGCGCGGCCATTGATGATCTGGGTGATCCGATCCTTGTTGACCGCCATGTTGATCGCCTGACGCACCGCGACCTGATCGAGGGGTGCGGTGTTCACGTTCAACGTGATGTATCCGGTGTGCAGCTGGCCACCCTCGACCACACGCGCGGCCTGTTCGGGATCGGCCATCACCTCTTGGAACTTGGCCGGCGGAATGCCGTCGCCCGGCACGTCGACCTCACCCTGCTGCAGGCGCAGCAGCGCCACGATAGGCTCTTGCCCGACCTCGAACACCAACTGATCGAGATAGGGAATGCCGTCGCGCCAGTAATCGGGGTTCTTGGCAAAGACCAGCCGCTGGCCGATGGTCCATTCGGCCAGGCTGAACGCTCCGGTGCCGACCGGCTGTTTACCGAAATCGTCGCCCGCCGCCTCGACCGCTTCCTTGGCCACGACCGAGGCGAAGTTCAGCGCCATGACATGCAGGAAGGTGGCATCGGGCCGCGACAGCACGATCTCGATGGTAGAGGGGTCGATGACGGTGACGCCCTCCAGCCCCTCGGCCGTGCCGCCCATCTGCGCGTCAAAGCCCTTGATCGAGCCGAAGAAGCCCGCCCCCGGAGACTGCGTGACCGGATTGGTCACCCGGTCGAGCGAGTATTTCACATCTTCCGCCGTCATCTCGCGGCCGTTGTGGAACGTGACCCCGGCGCGCAGCTTGAAGGTGAAGGTCATGCCGTCGTCGGAGATCTCGTAGCTTTCGGCCAGACCGGGGCGCAGGTCGGTGGTGCCCGGTGCATAATCCATCAGCCCGTCGAAGATCGACTTGATCATCGACCAGTTCTGCCAGTCATAGCCGATCGCCGGATCCAGCGTCGCCACGTCATCCTTGTAGGTGATCGTGATGCTGCCGCCGGATTTCGCGTTCGGATCAGGCTGATACTCCTGCGCCGTCGCGGGCAGTGCCAGCGACAGCGCCAGTGCGGTTGAGGTGAGCCAGGTTTTCATTCTACTTCCTCCAGTTGGTTCGCTTTGTTGCAGGGCGTGTGTCCGTCAGCGAATACGGATGCGCGGGTCGATGAACGGGGTGACGAGGTCGGCCAGAAGGTTGCCCAGCACGATGGCGCAGGCCGAAACCAGCGTGACGCCCATGATGATCGGGATGTCGACGCGCTGGATCGCCTGCCAGGCCAGTTGCCCGATACCGGGCCAGCCAAACACGCTTTCGATCACGACAAGGCCGCCCATGAAAATGCCGATGTCGATTCCGATCATGGCGATGATCGGTAGAATGGCGTTGGGCAGGGCATGGCGCAGGATCACCCGGCGCCGGGTCAGACCCTTGGCGCGGGCGGTGCGGATGAAGTCGGCGCGCAGGACCTCGATCATCGAAGACCGCATCATCCGGCTGTACCAGCCCGACCCCAGAAGGCCGAGTGTCGCGGCGGGCAGCACCAGATGCGCCGCCGTGCCGTAGCCGCCGATCGGGAACCAGCCCAGCTGCACCGCGAAGACGTAGAGAAGAAGCAGGCTGACGACGAATTGCGGTGCCGAGACCGCGACGAATGAGGTGATCATCAGGGTCTGGTCCACCACCCGCCCGCGCCGCAGTGCTGCGACAACACCCATCGTCAGGCCGATCAGCAACTCGCAGGCGATCCCCGCCGCCATCAGCAAAAGCGAGGCCGGTAGGCGCGAGGCGATCAGCGCCGACACCTCGGTCTTCTGCAGGTAGCTGCGGCCCAGATCGCCCTGCACGAGGCCCGAAAGATAGCGCGCATATTGCACGATGAAGGGCTGATCGAGGCCAAGCTGCGCGCGGATATTGGCGACGGTCTGAGGCGTCGCCGAGCGCCCGGCAATCTGGCGCACCGGGTCGGCGGGCAGAACGTAGAGCAGAAAGAAGGTGATGAACGACACCCCCAAAAGGATGAGCGCGGCTTGCACCAGTCGGCGGATCAGATAGACGGCCATCAGTCGCGCCCCCGTTGAGTGGGGTCCAGAACGTCGCGCAAAGCGTCGCCGACCAGGTTGAACGCTAGCGCCAGGATCAGGATCGCCGCACCGGGAAAGAACACCAGCCAGGGTGCGGCCTGAAAGTAGGTCTGGTTCTCGAAGATGATGTTGCCCCAGCTTGGCGTCGGTGGCTGCACGCCGACGCCAAGATAGCTGAGCGTCGCCTCCAAAAGCACCGTCGTCGATATGCCCAAGGTGCCCCAGACGATGATCGTCGGCACGAGGTGCGGCAGGATATGGCGAAAGAGGATGCGGCCCGTGCCTGCCCCCAGTGTCCGTTCGGCGGCGATGAAATCACGCTCGGCCAGCGATGTGGTTTCGGTGTAGATCACCCGCGAGGTCTGGACCCAGTTCACCAGTGCGATGACCATCGCCACGATCCAGAGCGAGGGCTGAAAGATCGCCGCCAGGCAGATCGCCAGCAGCAGCGCCGGAAACGCCATCATCAGGTCGGTGAACCGCATCAGCACGGCGCCGATCCAGCCCCGGAAGAACCCCGCCGTCAGCCCAATGACCGTGCCGATGACCAGCGCCATGCCATTGGCCGCCACCCCGATGATCAGCGACGTGCGGGCGCCGTAAAGGATGCGGCTGAAGAGATCGCGGCCCAGAAGGTCGGTGCCCAGCAGAAACTCACCGCCCGGCGGCATCGGCGCGCCTTCGATGGTCAGCCCGTCGAAATGCTGCACGTCCGGCGCATAGGGCGCAATCCAGGGCGCAAAGAGGGCACCGCCCACGACCAGCACGATCAGCACGATGCCCAGCATCGCGATCTTGCGCCGCAACAAAAGCGCCAGCGGACCTTTCGGGGTGGCGATGACCTCAACCGCGGTCGCGTCGGCCATCTTTACCCTCCCCGTCGGCATAGCGCGCGACGATGCGCTTGGCGGCTGCCTCGAAACTGATGCGCCAGCTCATCGCCATCTGACGCAGCTGGGCATAGGCCTCAGCCTCGCCCTGGCCCCGCGCCGCCAAAAGGGTGACAGCCCGCACCACTGTCTGACGATCATCAAGACGGCTGCGCAGATCGGTAATTTCGGCCGACAGCGCCCGGCGTGCGTCAAACGCATCCCGGGCGATCAGAAGGGCGCTATAGACACCGCTATCGCCCACCGGCTTCAGGATCTGGGCATGTGCACCGACCCCCAGCGCCCATTCGATCCGCCCCGGCGCCTCGGACCCGATCAGCGCGATCATCGGCATCGGCGAGTCGCCCGGCGCCCAGGGGAATTGCCCGTCATGGCCCATATCAGCATCGAAGAACACGAAGTCGGCAGCCAGCACATCGGCGCCGGGATCGGGCCAGACCGAGGTTACCGAAAGACCGATCGCGGTCAGTTGCCGGGTCAGGTTCTGCACGGTCAGATGCGACCGATGCAGGATCAGGGCGCGGGCATCGCCAAGGTTCTGGATCCGGATGCGGCGCTTCATGACACGACCTTCAGCACCGGGGGACTTGCCACGATCGGGCGCTGGCCGCGCGTCAGATAGGGATCACCGGGCGCATCGGCGCGCCGCTCCTGCACCCGGAACACGCCGCCCTGCACCTGGGCGATAAGGACCGGCAAGGTCCGATGGTGGGTTTGCGGGTCGATGGAACAGGTCTGGTCTGCCGTGCCCAGCAGTGCCGCAAGGCTTTCTGCCTCGGAGCTCGCGCGACCAGCCAGCAGCCGTGCAAGCTCGCAAACAGCAAAATAGGCCGCAGCTTCAAATGAATTGCCGAAATTGCGTGGGCCGCTCCACTGGCTCATGCCGTGGAAATACGGGCCCGCAGCGATCAGCCCTTCGGCGGCCTCGCCAATGGCCGGCAGTTCGCATTCGGTCAGGTTGCACGACAGGATCGGGCAGGTCTCGGGGCGGAAATGCGGGTCGTTCTGACCGAGGGCATGATAGGCGGCCAGGAACCGGTATTGCGACGGACCGATCAGTGAATTGAGGATGAAATTTGGGCGGGTGACGCGAATTTCCTCGATCATCCGATCCACATCCAGCGATCCGATCGGCAGATAGCGCTCGCCCAGAACAGTGCCGCCTACGGCGGTGACCGTCTCGCGGGCCAGGCGGTTGATCTCCCATCCCCAGATGTAGTTCGACCCGGTCAGATAGGCCCGGCGACCAAATCTGGGAAACGCCCAGTCGAGCAACGGCAACAGATGCTGGTTCGGGCAGGCATGCATGTAAACGACATGATCGGAGGCCTCGAACCCTTCGTAGGGCGTCGCATACCACAGCGTCCCGCCGGCCTTTTCCAGCGTCGGAATGACCTCCTTGCGGCTCCACGACGTGATGCAGCCGATGACGTGGCGGGCAGAGGTTTCGCGCAGGATTTGTTCGCAAAGCGGCCCGTAGAGGTCGATGTTGCCGGCTGGATCGCGCTCGACGGGGACAAAGCTGATATCGGTTTGCGGGTCGGCGTTGGTGGCCGCGATGGCCGCCAGTGCCCCGTCACGGCACGCATTCGACAAAAGCGCATAGCTCCCGCTGCGGGAATAGAGCAAGCCAAGTTCGACGCGTCGTTTCACAGCTCCCCCAAAACAAAAAAGAGCCCCTCCGGCTTGCAAAAACTGCGCGCTGGAACGAGGGCTCTAATGCCAGATGGTGTCGACCGATTCTTGCCGACAGCATGTGCCTGCCGATACGACCCGTCAAGAACTATGCAACCGGCGCAGGGCGGTTTGCCTGATCTGGCGTGCTCGCCGGGGTTTTGGAGGCGTGATTATACACCCATCCTGAGGGTCGGCAATTGCGCCGTCCCTTTCCGGCGCAACCTGCGATACATTGTAAGGGTCGAGCAGCGGTTGCAGCAGGCATCTGACGCCAGCAGCCCGCCAGATCAGGCCGGCACGCCGAACAATATACGCCGCTTGGCGCGGTAGTTTTGGGGCCGGAAATGGCCGGCAACCCAGCCGTCGTCCTCATTGAGAAATCGGATATCGGGGTCACTTTCGCCGGATTCCGCCTTCTGGTTTGCGACCTGGCGAAAATAGAAATGGTTCAGAAGACGGAAGAATTCGGTGACATAGACGTCGGAAACGCCGCTGTCGCCCCGGATCAGCAACATGTTCTCATCATTGCTGGTCAGCGACCCGGGCGAGAAATTTGCCGACCCCGTAAAAATCAGCGGATCGTCGGACATGATGTCGATCCCCATGTATTTCGTGTGCACGAAGAACACATGGCCGGAAGATCGGAAATGATGCTCGCGCCACATCCAATGTTCCAGTTTGAAACCCGGAATCTGCCGCCAATGACCCATTGATCCGGTGGTGCCAAGCCCCTGCCCGAAGACCACGCGGGTGTCGCGGTCACGCTCGACCATGTCCTGAGCACCCTCCCCGCGCGAGCGCTGTTCCATCAAGACATACCGCAGATAATCGCGGTCATTGTCGAAATAATGGGCCAGCCGGGTCGTGACCCCAAAGGCCGAAGTAAGGATGACCGAGCTGCTGGCCGCCTCGATCCGCCGACCGTACCAGTCAAGCATCAATGAGCCGCTGCGCGGTGAAAACAGCGCGGTCGTCGAGGCGGCGGGCAACTGCTCGTCAGGGTTGGGGGTGTTCGCCTGAGTGAACAGCTTCATGTCCTCGCGCTGCATGTCCTGGCTGAGACGATCGAAGTAATCCGAATATTGCTGCGCCACGGTGCTGTCGCGAACGATATGGCCGGTGTTGCTCTGGCCGCAGAAACCTGACGCGGTGATGTTGGTGGACCCGGTCCAGACCTGGGTCGGATGCCCGTTCTCCTTCAGGACCATGAACTTGTTGTGGGTGATCGAGATGAAGTGGATGCGCTCGCGGAAGTGAAGATTTGTCTGACCCTGAAACGGTGCGATTGCGGCCCGGTTCATCTGTCCGTATTTCGTTTCGACCCGGCGTCCCTCCGAGCGTTTGAAGAAATCGGCTTCGAACACCACCTCGACCCGCGCGCCGCGCGCTGCCGCTTGGGAAAGGGCTTGCAGGATCGGCGGATAGGTCAGCTCGTAAAATCCGCAATGAAGGCTGAAACGGCTGTCCGCCGCTTGCGCAATGAACGCCAGCGCGCCTTCCAGCAATCCCCGCGACAACCATTTGGTCCGCTCTGCATTGGGATCGTCCAGTTCGGCCTGCAGCTGCGCCTCGTTGAGTGTCGTGTCATTGCCGAAGCGCTCGGCATAGGCTTGGCTGACGATCGCGCCGCGATTGAAAAAGACCGAATGGGTGCCGTCGTCTTCCCGCTCGGTCCGGACCGTCACTTCAAGGTCATCGCCTGCGCGGAGGTTTGCAAGATCGCCCGACGGTGGTCGGAACAGCGGGCGCACCACGTATCGGTATTCGGTATCGGGCACGGCCCAGTAATGCCCCCAGCGAAAATCCTGGATCGGATGCAGGAGCGTCGAAAATCGCTGCGCCCGGGCGGGGTCCGGCTCGACACTGCGAAAGCATTTGAAACCGTTGAGCCAATTGATGTTGGAGGTTGTCGAAGACCGGACCCCAACCCCGAAGCCAACGAAATCCTCGGTGGCAATCTCGCGCGCGTTCATCGCCAGCATGACGGCGCGGGTGCCCGCGATGGCATGAACCGAAAACCCACCCGACTGTACCGACCGACGCATGGCGTGCCACACTTCCGAACGAGCCCATCCTAGCACAAATCCCCGGTTCTGCCGATTTTGCCTGATTGCGGGGCGAGGCCTGGCACCGACCTGCGAGCATCGTGCAAGACGACGGCAGATGGCGTTCAACGCAATGATTCAAGACGTGGATGCGGCTTTCGCCTCGACACAGCCGCTGTCGCGACCGAGTTTTCGCTGCACCATCGCCTGGAAAGCGGTCGAGACGGCGTGCAGGGTTTTCCGAGTGTAGGGAAAGGCTTGCGTGTGATCGAAATTGTGCCGCATCGCCGCGTTGCACTCGAAAAGGATCAGTTCGCCGGATGGCGCGAGCGCGAAATCCGCGCCAAAGAAAACGAGCCCGACGCGATGGCGCACCGCACCAAACGCCGTCATGGCGGTGGCGCCCAGAAACGCCTGCTCGCGCCGACGCAGTTCCTTGGTTGTGAACATCAGGCGATACCGATCACCGGAATGGACGTTCCAGCCGTCGCTGATTACATAGGCGACCGCCAGGCCAGCGGTGTCCAAAAGCCATTCGACCGATATGTAACTGCAACTCGGGCGCGCGCGCGTCTGCCGGTCAATTCAACCCTGCCGAAGCGCGGCGAGCCGACCCGCAAAAGCCGTGGCTGCCCCGGCTGGAGCTCGGTCGGCACCTCGAATGGAAACAGCCTGGCCGCGTCGTGCAGCCGGGCGGTCGCTTCGGTGTAGCGACCAAGACGGGTGCATAGTGCCGACAGTATCAACAGCGTCTTGAGGTCGCTCTCGGGGCCGCAGGGCGCGTGCCGCAGCAGGGCCGCCGCCGTCGCCGCGTCAGA
>JBBKVJ010000385.1:0-7824 GCA_037968375.1 Paracoccaceae bacterium
GCGGCATCTGCCTGGCGGGATCATCTTGATCAACCGCGCGCTGGTCGAGGATTACGAGACGCCCGATGTCGCTGCGGGTCATGTTTTGGCCGAGACCCTGCGCCGCGCCCGCACCGACCCTATGGCGCGGCTGTTGCGCACGCTTGGCATCGGACCGACGCTGAAATTGCTGACAACGGGTCAGGTTCCGCCCGGCCGGTTGGCGGGCTACGGCGAAAGCCTTCTGACCGCGACCCCCGATCCGGTCGATCCCGGCGCCCTACTGGTCGAATTCGCCGAGGCCCGACTGTCATCGTCGCCCTACGCCTATGCACTTGATATCTCAGGAGAAAGCACGCTGGCCCTGATCGAGGGCGATCCGGTGCGCGGCGGCTCGATGACGCCGGTTCTCAGCGACGCCGACTGGGTCAGCCTGCAGGGCATTTGCGGCGGCTGACGGTTTGACCGGCGCAGAACTACGGCGCTTTATCCCGATGATGCGCCTATTTCGTCCCGAACATCCGGTCGCCCGCATCGCCCAGACCCGGTACGATATAACCCAACTCGTTCAGATGGCTGTCCACCGCCGCCGTCACGATCGGCACATCGGGATGCGCCTCGTGCATCCGCTTGATCCCCTCGGGCGCTGCCAACAGGCAGAGAAACCGGATGTTCGTCGCCCCCGCGCCCTTCAGCAGGTCCACTGCCGCCGCCGAGGAATTGCCCGTCGCCAGCATCGGATCGACGACGATCACCACCCGGTCCTCAAGCTGTGTCGGCACCTTGAAGTAATACTGCACCGGCTGCAGCGTCTCGTGGTCGCGGTAGAGGCCGACAAAGCCGACCCTGGCGGCCGGGATCAGCTCCAGAATGCCGTCCAGTAACCCGTTCCCCGCCCGCAGGATCGACACCAGCGCCAGCTTCTTGCCCTCGATCATCGGCGCGTCCATCTCGGTCATCGGCGTCTCGATCCGCTTGGTGGTCATCGGCAGATTGCGCGTCACCTCATAGGCCAGCAAAAGGCTGATCTCGCGCAGCAACTGCCGGAACGACGCAGTCGAGGTGTCCTTTTCGCGCATCAGCGTCAGCTTGTGCTGCACCAAGGGGTGATCGACGACGGTCAGATGCGCGGTCATGGGCCTGGCTCCAGTTTCTTCATGATCTTCTCCCGCGTCGGCGCGCCGCAGAACGCAGCCTCCATCGCGGTGCGGTTCAGGGCGGCAAAGACGCCGTCGTCCCAGTCGAACGCCTCGGCCAGACAGTCGAATTCGCGCACCATCGTGGTGTGAAAGAACGGCGGGTCGTCGGTGGACACAGTCACCTTTACGCCCCGGCCATAAAGCTGCCCGATCGGATGTTTGCGCCAGCCGGGATAGATACCAAGGGCGATATTCGACCCTGGGCAGACCTCCAGAACCGTGCCGCGTTCGGCCAGTTCATCAACCAGCGCGAGGTCTTCGATGGCCCGCACTCCATGGCCGATCCGCGATACGCCAAGCGCCAATGCATCCCGCACCTCCTGAGGCCCGTTCCATTCGCCGGCATGCGCTGTCAGACCCAGCCCCGCCTCGCGCGCGCAATCGAAGGACCAGGTGAAATCCGGCAGCTTGCCCGCACGTTCGTCACCCCCGATGCCGAACGCGGTCAGCCAGTCTCCGGCGGTATCGGCGGCGCAGCGGGCGGCCGCCTTGGCCTTTTCCGGGCCGAAATGGCGGATGCAGGTGATGATCCCCCGCAAGGTGACGCCGAACGTGCGTTCGGCCTCGTCCGCCCCATCCCGGATCGCGGCAAGGTAATCGCGCCAGGCCGCCACATCGCCGCCGCCACAGAAATCCGGCGACACGAAGGTCTCGGAATAGACCACGCCCGAAGCGGCGCTTTCCTCCAGCACCGCCAGCGTCAGGCGCCGATAATCCTCGGGCGTCGTCAGGACCGAGGTCGCGGCCTCGTAGACCTTCAGGAAATGCCAGAAATCGGTGTAGCTGTAGTTGCCCGCCGCATCGAAGATGCCCGAGATATCGACCTTCTTCTCGCGCGCCAATCCCCGGATGAAGGCAGGCGGTGCGGCGCCTTCCAGATGAAGATGCAGTTCCGCCTTGGGTGTGGGTCTCACAAAAAGCTCCTTCCGGTGCCGCGTTCGGTCAGCCCCAGATGCGCCGCGATACTGGCGCCGACATCGGCGAACCCGATCTGCCCCACGGATTTGGTCAGCCCCCAGCCCACCACCGGCACCCGTTCGCGGGTGTGATCGGTGCCGACCCAGGTCGGGTCGTTGCCGTGGTCGGCGGTAAAGATCATCAGATCGCCGTCGCGCAAATGCTCGAAAACGCGCGGCAGCCCGGCGTCAAACCACTCGAGATGCCGCGCATAACCGGCCTCGTCGCGGCGGTGGCCGTAGTTGGTGTCGAATTCGACGAAGTTGGCAAACGTCAAGGATACATCCCCGGCACCGCCCGCCAGATCGACCAGATGTTCGAAAAGGTCACTGTCTGAACCCTTCCGCACCTCGTCAATCCCGCGCTTCGAAAAGATATCGCCGATCTTGCCGATGCCGTGGACGCGACCCCCGGCAGCCGACACCCAGTCGCACAGCGTCGGCGACGGCGGTGCAATCGCATAGTCGCGCCGATGTGCGGTGCGGGTGAAACCCCCGGCCTCGGAGCCCACGAAAGGCCGCGCGATGCAGCGCCCGACCTTCATCGCATGAAGACGCGGCGCCAGCGTTTCGCACAGCGTCAACAACCGCTCCAGCCCAAACGCCTCTTCATGCGCCGCAATCTGAAACACCGAATCTGCCGAGGTGTAGCAGATCGGCCAGCCGCTGCGCAGGTGCTCGCCTCCCAGCCGGTCGATCACCTCGGTGCCCGAGGCATGGGCGTTGCCCAGCGTGCCGCCGACCCCCGCCAATTGCCGCACTTCGGCCAGCAAAGCTGCGGGAAAGGCCGGGTCGGTGTCGGGGAAATAGGTCCAGTCCCACGGCACCGGCACACCGGCCAGTTCCCAATGACCCGATGGCGTGTCCTTGCCCAGCGACACCTCGGTCGCCGCCCCCCATAGTCCATGGGGCTCAGCATCGAACCCCGGCGTCCCGGCCCCCGAGGCCAGCCGCACCGCAGCGCCCAGCCCCAGCCGGTCCAGATGCGGCATCCGCAACACCCCGCTCCGCCCATCGTCAGCGCGCCCCGCAGCACAGGCCTCGGCGATATGGCCCAGCGTGTTGGCACCGGTGTCGGGCACATCGCCGTTGAAGAACTGCGCCGCATCGGGCGCGCCGCCCGCACCGGCACTGTCCAGCACGATCAGGAACGCGCGGCCCATCAGCCGATCCTCGTGTGGATCAGCGGCCTTTCGGGCGCGTCCTCGCCGATCGTGACGGCCTCCAGGATCGCCTGCGCCGCCGCCTCGGCATCGGCCTCGGTCGCGGCATGGACCCGCGCGATGGGCAGATCGGGTGAGACATCCTCACCCAGCGCGGCAATCTCGGACAGCCCGACCGAAGGGTTCACCCGGTCGGATTCCTTGCGCCGCCCGCCGCCTAGCGCAACCACGACCTCGCCTATCGCGCGGGTGTCGATCGCCACCACCACGCCCTCTTCCGGCGCTGGCACCTCCATCACGATCGGCGCCGATGGCAGCCGGTCGGGCCAGCGCTCGACAAAGTCCATCGGCCCACCCAGGGCCGCCACCATCTCGCCAAAGATATCCGCCGCCTGACCGCTTTCCAGCGCCCGGGCAATCCGGCCCTCACCGTCCTTGGCATCCGCCGCGATCCCGCCCAACGCCAACGCCTCGCCGCCCAGGGCCACCGTCAGGTCCCACAGCCGCGTGGTGACGGCGGTGCCGGTCAGAGTCTCCATCACCTCGATCACCTCCAGCGCATTGCCCGCCGCCGCGATCAGGGGCTCGTCCATGTCGGTGATCAGCGCGCGGGTCATGCAGCCCGCCCCCTGCGCCGTTTCGACCAGCGCGCGGGCCAGAGCCTCGGCCTCGTCCATCGAAGCCAGAAACGCGCCCGAGCCGACCTTTACGTCCAGAACCAATGCCTCCAAACCCGCGGCCAGCTTTTTTGACAGGATCGAGGCGGTGATCAGGTCGATGCTCTCGACCGTGCCGGTCACATCGCGCACCGCATAAAGCCGCTTGTCGGCGGGCGCGATGTCGCCCGAAGCGCCGACGATGGCGCAGCCGATATCGCCGGTAATGCGTTGCAACCGTTCGGTGGTAATCTCGGTCGTATAGCCCGGGATCGCTTCCAGCTTGTCCAGAGTGCCACCGGTATGACCAAGGCCCCGCCCCGAGATCATCGGCACATAGGCGCCGCAGGCCGCCAGCGCCGGGGCCAGCAGCAGCGACACACAATCGCCGACGCCGCCGGTCGAATGCTTGTCGAGGACCGGGCCGGGCAGGTCCCATTCCAGCGTCATCCCGCTGTCCCGCATCGCCCGGGTCAGCGCCACGCGGCCCTGATCGCCCAGCCCCTGCAAACAGACCGCCATCGCAAAGGCACCGGCCTGCGCATCGGTGACCTCGCCCGATGCTAGGCCCGCCGCGAACCACTGCAGTTCCTCCGCACCGGGTTTTTCCCCCAGCCGCAGCTTGGCGATGATCGCGCGCGCCTGCATCCTAGCGCTCCATATGGGTGGCGTCGAAGGCGCCGGGCAAAAGCTGGCCAAGCGTCTGCGTCGCGGTTTCGCCGCCTGTCGTGGCCATCGTCACCCTCACATCACCCTTGCCGAACTCGGCCAGCTTCTGACGGCAGCCCCCGCAGGGTGGCACCGGCGCGGGCGCGTCGGCAATCACCGCGACCTCGGCGATCTCGGTATCGCCACCCGCCACCATCGCGGCGATGGCGCCGGCCTCGGCGCAGGTGCCTTCGGGATAGGCGGCATTCTCGACGTTGACGCCGGTATAGACCGCACCCGAGGCCGCGCGGATCGCGGCGCCGACCTTGAAGTTCGAGTAGGGCGCATAGGCGCGGCTTCGGATCGCGCTTGCATCATCCAGAAGCGACATGCGGGGCCTCCATCGGGCAGTTTGGCGGGCGGTTTGGCGGGCGTTCCGGCGACTGTCGCGCGCGGCGCCGGGCGATGCAAGGGCAGGCGGCGGCAAAGGCTGCGGCGGCTCAGCCCTCGCGTAACCCGCCGCCGCCGAAGGCATTGCCTTTGGCATAGTCACACGGCGCCTCCTGCATCTCTAGATGCAGCCTTGTGCCGGTATAGGGATGCGCCCGGGCCAGCTTTTCGTCGAACGCGATGCCAAGGCCGGGGTCCTCGGGCGGCAGGATGAAGCCGTCCTCCCATTTCAGCTTGTTCCCGGTCAGCGCCTGATGGAACGCGCCGCCGCCCGCCTCGATGGTTTCCAGCATCAAAAGGTTCGGGATCGCCGTGCCGAGGTGGATGTTCGCCGCCCATTCGACCGGCCCGGCATAAAGATGCGGCGCGATTTCGGCCGAGAACACCTCGGCGATGGCGGCGATCTTCTTGACCTCCCAGATGCCACCGGCGCGGCCCAGAGCGGGTTGCAGGATGCGCGCGGCGCCCAGTTTCAGAACCTGTGCAAATTCGGCCTTGGTGGTCAGGCGCTCGCCGGTGGCGATGGGGGTGCGGACAGCACGGGCCACCTCGGCCATGCCCATCGGGTCATCGGGCGGGATCGGTTCCTCGAACCAGAGTGGGGAATAGGGCTCGATGGCCTGACCCAGCCGGATCGCACCCGGCACCGAGAACTGGCCGTGGGTGCCGAACAAGAGATCGGCGCGGTCGCCCACCGCCTGCCGGATCTTGGCGCAGAATTCGACCGAGCGGGTGATGTCGGACATCGCCGGCATATGCCCGGTGCGCAGCGTATAAGGGCCTGCGGGGTCGAACTTCACCGCCGTAAAACCGCGTGCGATATTGCGTGCGGCGGCTTCGGCGGCCATGTCGGGGTCGGTCCAGAACTTGGCCTGATCCTCGCCCGCCTCGGGATAGAGGTAGGTGTAGGATCGCAACCGCTGGTTCATCTTGCCGCCAATCAGCGCCCAGACGGGGCGGTTCCGCGACTTCCCAAGGATATCCCAGCAGGCAATCTCCAGCCCCGAGAACGCGCCGATGACGGTCGGGTCGGGGCGTTGCGTGAAGCCCGAGGAATAGGCGCGGCGGAACATCAGCTCGACGTTTTCGGGGTTGGTCCCGGCCATGTGCCGCGCGAAGACGTCCTCGATCACCGCAGCCATCGCAACAGGCCCCACCGAGGCCGCATAGCATTCGCCGTAGCCTATGAGGCCGTCGTCCGTGGTCAGCTTGACGAAGGTCCAGTAGCGCCCGCCCCAGCCTGGATCGGGCGGCGAGACGGTGAAGATCTCGAGGTCCTTGAGTTGCATCGCGGGTCTCCTTGGGCCAAGGCCGGGGGGCTGTCTGCCCCCCGGACCCCCCGACGGTATTTAGGACAAAAGGAAGGTGACGGAAATCCTCAGAACACGATCACATTGCGTCGCGCCGCCCCCGACCTTGTATCCGCTATCGCCTCGTTGATCTGATCGAGGCTCCAGCGGCCCGAGATCAGCTCGTCCAGCTTCAACCGGCCCTGCTCGTACAGATCGACCAGCCAGCGGATATCGCGCGCGATCACGGTGTCGCCCATCACCGAGCCGACCATTTGTTGCGCCTGTGCCGCGATGATCACCGGCTCGTAACTGGACATCGCACCGGAATGCGGCATGCCGACCATCACCATGCGACCACCGGGTGCCAGGTAGCGCGGTGCTGCATCGAACGCCGGGATCGCGCCGACGGTGACGAACACCGCATCTGCAAGGCGCCCTGCGATCCGTTGCACCTCGGCCCAGGGTCTGTCGGCCGTGGCCAGCACCGCGTCGGTGGCGCCAAATTCGCGCGCGACGGCGAGTTTCTCTTCGGTCATGTCCACCGCGATAATCCGGGCCGCGCCCGCGATCCGCGCCCCCTGGACCGCGTTCAGCCCAACGCCGCCAGCACCGATCACCACGACAACCTCGCCGGGCCGGACGCGGCCGGTATTCACCACCGCACCAACGCCAGTGATCACTCCGCACGACAGCAGCGAGGCCGCGTCCATCGGCAGCGACGCCGGGATCGCGGCGATCTGCGAGGTATGCACCACCACCCGCTCGGCAAAACCGCCGGTCTTCAGCCCGTGGTGCAGCGTGCCGCCATCAAGCGTCTTCAACGGCCCGTTGTCGCGGTCATAAGGCGTCTCGCAGCGTGACGGATGCCCGGTGCCGCAGGTCGGGCAGGTGCCGCAGGACCGCATCAAGGTCACGATCACCGGATCGCCGTTGGCATAGCCAGTCACCCCTTCGCCGACAGCGCTGACATGGCCCGACGCCTCGTGGCCATATACCGCCGGCAGGGTGCCGCCCCAGCCGCCATCGATATACGAGATGTCGGAAAAGCAGATCGCACAGGCGGCCAGCGTCACCTCGACCTCGCCGCGCCCGGGCGGGCCAAGGTCGACCTCTTCGATCACCAGCGGCTGGCCGAACGCGTGGGCAACGGCGGCGCGGATTCTGGGCATCTGTCGTTCTCCTCGGTTTCCGCGCGACCCTAGATCAGGCGGCAGCCGTCACCACGCGGAGCAGCGACAAAGGCTGGCCTGCAAACGACCCCGGGGGGGGGCCTGTAGCGACCGCAATCGGCGCGTCAGCCTGGCTGTGCCGCCTTGGCAAACCGGCGGGCGATGGCGGGTGCTTCGCCCAACAGCGCCTCGGGGGCCAGCCGACTGGCCCAGTTCACATCGGCGAAATCGCGGCTTGCCAGGTCGGGCAGGGGTGTGCCCGACCCTGCAGCTTCGGCCACCAGAGCCGTCACCGCCGCCTCGGCCTCAGGT
>JBBKVJ010000386.1:0-22059 GCA_037968375.1 Paracoccaceae bacterium
GGTTGGCCGTACCGCTTCATTGATTTTCTTATGAATTTCAATGCAGCTTTCCGATCTCGGCGTTTGGTGACAAAGGATTCCAGCACTTCTCCTTCGTGGTCAACAGCCCGCCAGAGGTAGTGCGTTTCCCCGTTGATCTTCACGAAGACCTCGTCCAGATGCCATTGCCAATTGGAGTGCGCTCGCATCCCGTTGATGCGTTTTCGCCGGATCTCGGCAGCAAACATCGGGCCAAATCGATTCCACCAGAAACGGACCGATTCATGGCTGACATCGATCCCTCGCTCGTGCAGAAGATCTTCCACGTTCCTCAGTGATAGCGGGAACCGGACATACATCATTACCGCCAGGCGGATGATCTCTGGGCTGGTTCGGAAATACCGAAATGGACTGCGTTTTGTCATCCCGCGAACCTAAGTGACCACCCTGCCCCGCTCAAGCACCATCGCTCTGACAATGCCGATGAAACCCATGTGTCGATGCGGCGTCAGGCGGGTTCTGCGACCGCGTCTTCGGCGTGGTGACATGACACAAAGCGCTCTGGTGCGATCTCACGCAATACCGGCGCGTCGGTGGCACAGATTTCGGTGGCGCGGGGACAGCGTTCGCGGAAGGGGCAGCCGACCAGCTTGCGCAGGCGGCTGGGCGGTTCGCTGACCTCGATCGCGCCGGTGATCCGTTTCGACGGATCGGGGCGCGGGATCGCGGTCAGAAGCAGTTCGGTGTAGGGATGACGCGGATCGGTGAAAAGGGCGCGCGCCGGTGCAATCTCAACTACCTCGCCCATGTAAAGCACCGCCACCCGGTCCGAGATCTTGGCCACGACCCCCAGGTCGTGACTGATGAACATCAGCGTCAGACCCAGCCGCGCCTTCAGCCCGGCCAGAAGGTTCAGCACCTGCGCCTGGATCGACACATCCAGCGCTGAAACGGGTTCATCCGCGATCACAAGGGCGGGTTCGGGCAGGATGGCGCGGGCAATGCCGACGCGCTGGCGCTGGCCACCCGAAAGTTCATGGGGATAGCTGCCTGCGAACCCGGCGCCGAGGCCGACAAGATCCAGCGCATGACCCACCCGTTCGGCACGGTCGTGACGGTTCTTGAAGATGCGGTGAATGTCGCCGGTTTCCGCCACGGAATCGCCCACCGACCGACGCGGATTAAGCGACGCATAGGGATCCTGAAAGACCATGCGGACGTTCAGGCGCGTCTCGGCCATGTTCCGGCGATTGCGCCCCAACAGATCCTCGCCATCCAGCGTGACAGAGCCGCCGTCGGCCTTTGTCAGCCCCAGCAGCACGCGGGCCAGGGTGGACTTGCCACAGCCGGATTCGCCGACGATGCCCAGGGTCTCTCCACGGCGGACCACGAGCGAGATGTCATTGACCGCATGAACCTCATGGGTTTCGCCCTTGCGCCGCACCTTGAACACCTTTCGCAGATTGCGAATGTCCAGGATGGTGTCGGTGCCATCGGTCATGCGGGGACGCTTTCGTTCAGGGGAAAGTGGCACATTGCCGTCTGGCCCGCCACGCCTCTGGCAAAGGGCACCGGGCCGGACAGGCAAGGCTGCTGCGCTCGTGCACAACGCGGTGAGAACGGGCAGCCTGCGGGAATGGCTCCGGGGCGCGGGGCAGAACCCGAAATGGTGGCTAAAACCGGATCATCGGATTCCGGGTCTGGCAGGCAGGCCATCAGCGCCCCCGTGTAGGGATGCAGCGGCGCGCGGAACAGCGGCTCTACGTCAGCGTTCTCGACCAGCGAGCCTGCGTACATCACCGCCACCCGGTCTGCCAACTGCGCCACGACCCCCAGATCATGGGTAATGAACAACACGCCCATATCCAGACGGTCGCAGAGATCGCGGATAAGACCCAGCACCTGCAACTGCACGGTCACATCCAGCGCCGTCGTCGGTTCATCCGCGATCAGGACCTGAGGCCGACAGGCCAGCGCAATGGCGATCATCACCCGTTGACGCATGCCGCCGGACAACTCATGCGGAAAGGACCGCATCTGATGCGCCGCGTCGGGAATGCGCACCATGTCCAGCAACTCTCGCGCACGCGGACTGGGATCGGTGTCGGGATCGTGGACACGCACGGCCTCCTCGATCTGTTCGGCGATCCGAAGCACCGGGTTGAGCGACGTCATCGGCTCTTGAAACACCATCGCCATCTTGCCGCATTTGCGGCGCACCCGCTGATGGGGGGCCAAGTGCGTGACATCCGCCCCGTCCAGCGTGATTGTCCCGCGGTTTAGGGTTAGTGCCGGTGGTAGCAGGCCCATCAGCGCCAGCGAGGTCATGCTTTTGCCGGACCCGGATTCGCCGACCAGCCCCAGGATCTCGCCCGACTCGATCCGGAATGAGACCCCGCGCACGATGGCGGGACCGCCCCGCACCGATACGACAATGTCGTCGACGTTCAGCATTGCGCCCTCACTTGCCCACCATTTCACGGAACCGCGGATCCATCCGGTCGCGGATCGCATCTCCCACCAGGTTCAGGGAAAAGGCCGTCAGAACGATCATCAGCCCCGGCCACAGCAACAGCCATGATGCGCGGGTGATGTAGATCCGCGATTCAGCCAGCATGTTGCCCCAGGACGGGATATCGGGCGGCGCCCCCAGCCCCAGAAAGTCCAGCGATGCGGCGCCAAGCTGTGCAAAAGCGAAGACAAAGCTGGCCTGCACCAGCAGCGGCGAGATCATGTTGGGCAGGATATGCCGGGTGATGATCCACCAGGTGCCGCCCCCGGCGCTGCGGGCGGCCTCGACATAGGGTTCGGCCCGCAGCCGCAGCGCCACCCCGTAGACGATGCGCGCCGTGGTGGTCAGGTAGATCAGGCCGATGGCCAGGATCGCGTTGAACACGCCCTGCCCCAGGATGACGATAAGACCCAGCGCCAACAGCAGCGACGGAAAGGACATCAGCACATCAACCATCCGCATCAGCACCCGGCCCAGTGCCGGATAAAGCGCCGACAAAATCCCGATCGGCACGCCCGAGGCCAAGGCAAATCCCACGACGCCGATCCCGATCAGCAAGGCCAGCCGCGCGCCATAAACCAGGCGGCTGAAGGTGTCGCGGCCAAAGTGATCGGTTCCCAGAAGATGGGCGCCGCCGGGGGGAAGCAGCCGGTTCGCAGGGTCAATCTGGTCCGGTGCATATGGCGCAATCCAGGGTGAGAAGGCCGCGAATACGACGACCGTCAGCAGAAAGATCACCCCAAGCGTCGTCAAGGGGCGCGATATCGCGGGCCGCGTCCAGGTCGCGAGGGTCTGCATCATTCCAGTTCCACCCTTGGGTCGAGCAGCCGGTAGGACAGGTCCACCAGCAAATTTATGACGAGGTAGAGACAGACGGTGACCAGGATCACGCCCTGAATGACCGGATAGTCGCGACGCAGGATCGACTGAACCACTGTGCGCCCGATACCCGGCAGCGCAAAGACCGTTTCGGTCACGACAGCCTCGGAGATCAGGGCGGCAAAGGTGAAACCGAAGGCGGAGACCACCGCCAGCAGCGCGTTGCGCAGGATGTGGCGCAGGACGACGCGGTAGGGACGGATGCCCTTGGCCCGAGCGGTGCGCACATAATCCTCGCGCGCGACATCGAGCATCGAAGCACGTGTCAGCCGCAGGATCAGCGCCGCATTGGGCGCGGCCAGTGCCAGGCTGGGCAAAATCAGATATCGCAGGTTCGAAAGCCCGCCCTCGTCGAAAATGGACGGGAAGCCAGAGCTTGGAAACCAGCCGAGCCCCGCGGCGAAGATCAGGATCAGGTAGAGACCCACCCAGAACGTGGGCACAGAGGCCAGCAGCATCGCCAGACCGGACAGGCCCTGATCAATCCAGGTGCCCTGCCGTATGGCAGACAGAATGCCGACGGGGACGCCGAAGGTGATGATCCAGACCATCGTGATCGTCGCCAGCAGGATAGACGTCTCGGCGCCTTCTTTTATGACCTGCGTCACCGGCGTGTCGAAAAAGATCGACTGCCCCAGATCGCCCTGCAGCGCATTGCCGGCCCAGATCAGATACTGGACCACCAGCGGCTCGTCCAGGCCCATGCGATTGCGCAGCAAGGCCACCTGTTCAGGGGTCGCGCCGTCGCCCAGCATCACATAGATCGGATCGCCCGGTATCAGGTGAATGAAGCCAAAAATGATGATCGACGCGGCGATCAAGGTGATGATCGCCGCGCCGGTGCGTCTCAGGAAATATCGTCCCACGCTTGCTGTCCTACTTCGAGGCGCCCCAGAAGTACGGGAAGACAGGCGCCTTTTCGAACTGCGTCTTCAGATCCGGCGATGCAATGTCATAGGAAAAGATGTTGCCGACCTTCACGACCGGAAGCTGTTCGTAGATCAGCGCCTGCAACTCTGCCCATGCGGCTTGCCGGGCTTCAAGATCCGAGGTGCCGGTGAACTTGGCCATCAGCTCGTGCTTTTCGTCGGACTTCCACCAGCCGGGATAGCTGTCGTTCAGAACCGTCAGCAGAACCGGGTCCGGAATGCTGCCGTGGTGGGTCATGAACATGTCCCATTCAGCGGACTGGCCGCGCAGTTGAAGCAATGTCGCCCAGTCGACGACGACCAGCTGCACGTTGATTCCGGCATCCGCCAGTTGGCGGGTGAAGACGCTGGCATCATCGAAATGCGCCTTGTAGTTGGTCGAGACGAGCAGTTTGATCGGCTTGCCGTCGTAGCCCGCTTCTGCGGCCAGGGTTTTCGCCTTTTCGGGATCGCCCTGGTTATAGGCTTCGGTTCCGGCGGTCGTGTGCCAGATGTTGCCTTCAGGGAAATACGAGCCACTTGCCTCGAAAAGCTCTGGTTCGCCCACGGACACCTGCAACGCCTGCTCCATGTTCAGCGCCGCCATGATGGCCTGACGCAGCTTTGTGTTGGTGGCAAGCGGGCCGGTTTCCGAGTTCATGAACATCAGCCCGAAGATCGGCGCTTCACTGATCTTGACCTGGATGGCCGGATCGTCCCGGACAAGAGAGTATAGATCGCCCGAGATGAACTCGGCATAATCATAGTCACCCGCCTGAACGCCGCTGACACGGGTGCCTACGTCGGGCACCGGTACAAACTGAAGCTTTTCGAAATTCGCCACCCGTTCGCCTGACGCGCCGTCGCTTGCGCCCGGATTGGGGGTAAACTCGTCAAACCGCAACAGTTCGACATAGCGGTTCGGGCGAAGCTCGCCGAACTTGTAGGGGCCGGTGCCGACGAAGTTTTCGGCAGCAATCGGCTCGCCGGCTGCGGCGCTGACGATTTCGGCGGGATAGATGACCGGCCCGCCGTTTATATAGGCCAGGATGCTTTTCCAGGCACCATTCGCGGCTTCAAGGTTCAATTTGACTTCCAGATCGCCCGTCGCCTCGGCGGAGACCAAACCCAGCAGTTTGCCGCGCGCGCCGAATTCGGCCCAGCGGTTCAGCGAGGCGGCCACATCCTCGGCGTCCATAGTGTCGCCGTTGTGGAACATCACGCCGTCGCGCAGGGTAATTGTGATCGTCTTTCCGTCGTCAGAGATTGTCTCGCCCGTCGCCAGGTAAGGCTGCGGCGCATTGGCTTCGTCGAAGGCATAGAGCGATTCGAACATGTGCTGCGCAATGGTCGAGGCCAGCGTGGCGGTGCCCATCTGGATATCGAGGCTGGGGGGTTCGCCGATGGTTGCATAGCGCAGCGTCTGCGCCGACACCGGGGCCGCCATCAGCGCCGCCAGTGCGATCCCGCCTAGAAGATTTCTCAGTTTCATTATGTCAGTCTCCCTGTTGTTGTTTCCGTCAATGACACGTCTGGCCGCCGTCGATGATCAGGCTTGCGCCGGTCATGAAACGGGCGTTGTCCGATGCAAGATAGACAGCCAGCGCGCCAAGATCGCGGGGGTCGCCCATTGTTCCCATGGGTATATCCGCAACCAGTCCGTCAATGATTTCGGGGTTGGTCTCTTTCCACTTCAGATTTGGGGCAGTCGCGAACAAGCCCGGACAAATCGCGTTTGCGGTAATGCCGTGTTTAGCCCAGTCGACGGCCAGTGTCCGGGTGAACTGGATGACGGCGGCCTTCGCCGTCTCATAGTGTCGCCCGCCGATCCCGCGCCCGGCCACAAGGCCGTTGATCGAGGCTACGTTCAGGATCCGCCCGCCCTTTCCCGCCGCGATCATCGCCGCCCCAAGCACGCGTGAGCAGATGAATGTCGAGGTCAGGTTCAGGTCAAGCAACTGGGTCCAGGTCGCCAGGGCAAGGTCTTCGGTCGGCACGTTCACCCGCCGCCCGCCGACATTGTTAACCAGAATGTCAAAGCTGCCGACTTCGGTGAGGGCGCGGTGGCAGACGGCTTCTGCCGCCTCAGGCGATCCAACGTCCGCCTCGAAGGTCCAGACCGTGCGCCCCATCGCGCCTATCTCAGCCGCTGTGGCCTGAAGGGCCTCAGAAGGCCGCGCGACCAAGGCGATGTCGGCCCCCGCCTGAGCAAGCGCCAGCGCCATTTCCCGGCCCAACCCGCGGCTGCCGCCGGTCAAAAAGGCGCGTTTGCCGGACAGGTCGAAGGCAAAACTCATGCCGCTCTCCACTCGCCGTCGACGGCGATGCCCACGGGGGTCAGTCGCCGGTCGAACGGCACCACTTCGCCGCGCACATCCGTCAGGTGGATGGCGCCATCGGTTTCTCGAAAGACGCTGACGTCGCCCAATGCGCCGGGGCGCAGATGGCCCCGGTCCGACAACCCGAGCACGCGCGCAGGCGCGCCGGTGGCGGCCTCGATCACCTCTTGCAGGGACCAGCCGAGAGCCAGGAACTTGGTCATCACGTGCAGATTGTCGTGCGCCGGTCCGTCCAGGCAAAAGGCGTGGATATCAGAGGAAATCACGTCCGGGCGGAAATCCTGTGCCAGCATCGCGCGCGCCGACTTCCATGAAAACGAACCCATGCCATGGGCCACGTCAAAGATCACGCCGCGCTCTCGTGCGGCCCGGATTTCGGGACGGACTGTCCCGTAGCCATCCACCGGCGCGTTGGGAAACGGCCGGAAGCAATGGGTCAACACATCGCCCTTTCGCAGCCGCGAGACGACTTCGCCGTAGCTGGGCGGCGGCTCGTCTATGTGGACCATCAGCGGCAGGCGGGTTTCCTCGGCCACGGCCATTGCCACATCCAGTGGCGCAATGCCCGAGGGCCCGCTTGCATGGGCTCCGATGCGGACCTTTATGCCAACGATGGTATCCGGGTGGTCCAGGGCGACCTGTACCGAATCCCGCGCCGCCATCAGGCGCATGTCGTGGCTTTCGCCCACTTTCACCCTGTCAGAGAAGGCGTAAATCCCGGCAAAGCTGATGTGCAGGAACGACAGGATACGCGGAAAGGCCGGGCCGATCACGTGTTTGGCAAAGCCTGCATAATTGCCCGGCCCGGCGCTGCCCGCGTCCACCAGCAAGGGACTGGCGGTCTTGAGCGCGTAGGCGTCAGGATCAACACCGAGAGAGGTGCCGCCCCAGTAGACATGGGTGTGCAGATCGATGAGACCCGGCGTCACGATTGCGCCGCTGGCATCGACGCTTTCGGCGGACGGCGGCGGCGCGGTATCCAGCCCGACGATCTTGCCCGCCGCGATGACCACATCGGCAATCCGGTCGATGCCTTGGGCTGGATCAATGACGCGGCCGCCTCGCAGGATAAGGTCGCCGCTCATCGTTGGACTGACCCTAGGCCATCGATAGTTGCACATATGTGGCGCTGTGAGCCTGACGTAGGGAATTGGCCTGAAAAGCGTGGCATGGCAGTAAGGTCCATCCTGACTTTCATTCAAATACGCTCCCCGACGCATCCCATGCCGTCACACCGCCGTGTCAAAGCAGTGGTCCAGTCGGTCTTCGCCATTTCTCAAGTCTGTGATTTAGCTACATACCTGTCAAGTGCATCGGGACCCAAAATTTTTAGGTTTTGTTTACGGATGCTTAGCTGCGACGCGTCTCTGTGATATTCTAAAACGCTTGACGTGGCGGCTGGCCATAGCAACCATCGCCTCTGAATCAGGAGATATGAATGGCAGTCAATTTGCCCGAGCCTGCCCGATCCGTCGCGCCCCTACAGGGTGCGCGCCCGCACGGTCAGATTATCGACATCCTGGGACGCATCAAGGATCAACTGAATTCGCTTAGTCCGGCGGAGCGCAAGGTCGGGGCGGCGGTGCTGACAGATGTGTCCCGCGCGGTAGAGGACAGCATTGCCAGCCTAGCCCAGCGCGCCGGGGTCAGCGAACCCAGCGTGACGCGGTTCTGCCGTGCGATCGGGTGTCAGGGGGTGCGTGATTTCAAGCTGAAATTGGCCCAAAGCCTTGTGGTCGGAGAGCTTTACCTGAACGCCGACGCAGCCCCCACCGCGACCGATTCCGACGCTCCTGCCTATTGGAATCCGATCCTCTCGGACGCGCGCGGCGCCTTGCGCGAAGTAGAGCGGCAACTGTCGCCCGCGGCCGTCCAGGCGGCGGCAGAGGCTGTGGCTGGCGCGCGGCAGGTCGTGACCTTTGGACTGGGCGGAAGTGCGGCGATCCTGGCCGAAGAAGCGCAGTACCGCCTGTTTCGCTACGGCGTGAACGTCGCCTGCTGTCCCGAAGCCTATTTCATGCGCATGACCGCCGCCACGCTGGGACCCGAGGACGTCGTGCTGGCAATCTCGGCCTCGGGCAAGACCGCGGAACTGATCGAGGCCGTCTGCCTGGCGCGGGGGTATGGGGCCACGACGATTGCGATTACCGCAATGGCCAGCCCGCTTGCCGATGCTGTGGACCATCCCCTCACCGTGGCTGTGGCGGAAACTCAGGATACCTTGACGCCCACCTCGGTGCGGTTCGCTTATCTTGCTGTCATCGACCTGTTGTCCGCCGCGACCGGGTATACCCTGGGGCCTAAGGCTCGCGAAAATCTGCGTCGGATAAAATATGTCTCGTTGAACCACCGGTCTGGCAATATCCTGGAACCGTTGGGGGACTGAAGCCTCGTTTTCGCAGTATGCAGTATCTCGCGAAGTGTCCTAAGCGGTCAGCGACAGGCCGCACCGATCCAGTGAAGCCGCTGCGCCGGGACCAGGCCAAGATTGTAGAAATTGAACCCATCCGCCAAGCCTGTCGCCGCCGATACGCGGTCGCGCAGATCGACGGCATCGGCCACCTCTGGGTAGAATAGCTGATAACCGGCGATCAGTATCTTCGCGGGTCCGATCACCCTGCGCACGCCGGCAAGAAGCGGCGTAATGCGCGGCGCGGGCACGGCATAGACGCAGTAGAGAACGCCGTCGCAATGGGGCGCGATCCGGCCAAGGTCGACGCCGCCCCACCAACTGCCCTCGGCATCGATCACCAACAGTTGCGTGGCTGGGTGAGTGGACGCCCGAATTTCCGCGATCAAGGTGGCTACCGGCTCAGTCCGCCAAACCAGATAGGCGTGCAGATCAGGCGTATCCCGGAACGCATCCAACGCCTGTTGTGGGAAACCGGAAAACTGCGGTCGGGGCAATTCGCGCGCAAAGGCCGCGTCGAGCAATGCATTTACCCTGTCGCGCGCCGCCTCGGCGGGTACACCGGCCGACCGGGCGCGCGTCATGCAATGATCGCAAAAGCACACGCCCAGAAGAAAACGATCCTCTGGCAGCAGGCCAAGCCCGTCTTTTTCATGGTGAAAGCCGTGATCGAACCCCATGAAATCGGGGCTTTCAAGCTCTATCCGGTCGGGGCGATAGCGATGGGATATCTCGGCGGCCATGCCGGTTACATAGGCGCGTGCCGCAGGGCTGGACGGGCAAAGCGCGTAGAAATGCGGATCGCCTTGCGCGGTTCGCATGACATGATCGGGGTGCGCTATGCCAAGGCGGGTGTTGTGGAGACAAACGGTCCAGCACGACACCTTCGTCCCTCCGGTATCGCGCCGCGCCACCAGTTCGCCCAGGTAGTCACCCTCTGTCGCGACGATGTCCGCCTGTAGCGGCTTGATCTCTGTCCCTTCCCAGCGGGCGTCATCGACGGAGTAGTAGACGGTGCCGTCCTGCGGGAACCAGACACGGCGCTTTGGATTGCCCGGCTGCAGGAAACGCCCCGCGTGATACGAGGTGGCCAGACTGATCATATCGACGCCCTGCACCGTCAAGGTCGCCACCGCGGCGTCAATGCCCATGTCGTGCAGATCCCAAGGGTAGGCCCAGACCGAAATGTCCGCCATGACTAGGCGTTGACCCATTTGCCAGCACGGACCGAACCTTTGGCGACAATACGTTGCGGATGGATCAAGGTTTCGCCCAACACATCCTCAAGTTCGATCGGTTCGTCGGTCACCGCGATCACGCTGGCATCGCCGATCCCGCCGGCGGTCAGCCGACCCAGTTCCGGTCGCCGCACGGCATCGGCGGGCGTCGTCGTAGAGGCGGTCACGACATCGGCCAGGGGCATGCCCAGGGCCAGCAGCTTGTTCATGGTGCGTACCAGGTCCCAGGCCGGACCGTTGATGCACTGCGTGTGCACGTCAGAGGAAATGGCGTCGGGGGGAAATCCCGCCGCCATCATCGCCCGTGCAGTTTTCCACGAGAACGCCCCCATCCCATGTCCGATGTCGAACAGAACCCCCCGCTCGCGCCCTTTCAAAACCCCGGCCCTTACCGATCCGTCGGCAAAGACCGGCGCGTTGGGGAACGGGCGGTAGCAATGAGTCAGGACGTCGCCGGGCCGCAAAAGGTTTACGACTTCCTCGTAGGTGGGCGACGGCTCGTCTATGTGGGCCATGACCGGCAGGCCGCACTGATCCGCCGCGATCAGCGCCAGTTGCAGGGGTGCGATCCCGTTCGGCCCGCTGGTGTTCTTGCCCACCCGCACCTTGATACCGATGATGTCGTCGGGATTGGCCAAAGCCACGGCCACCGCGTCTCGGGTTGCCATCAGGCGCATGTCCTGGCTTTCGCCCACCATCACCGTTGGGGAAAAGGCGAATATGCCCGCGAACGAGATATGCAGATAGGACAGGATGCGGGTTGTCGAACGGTCGATGACATGCGCCTTGAACCCGGCGAAGTTGCCCGGACCGGCACTGCCGGTGTCGACAAGCGTGGTGATGGCGGAACTGTGGGCGTAGCTGTCCGGGGGCACGCTAAGCGAGCTGCCACCCCAATAGACATGGGTATGCAGGTCGATCAGTCCCGGCGTCACCAGCGACCCCGAGACGTCCTGCACCTCTCGTCCGTCAAGCCCGTCGCCGATTTCGGCGAGCTTGCCATTGGAAAAGGCAACATCTGTTTGGCGGTCGAGACCGCTGGCCGGATCGAACACGCGGCCTCCGGTCAATATCAGGTCATGGGTCACTTTCGGGCTCCTCCCGATTATAGGAAATCAAACGGACGGCGGTTTTCGCGCCGACCAGGGCAATTCGGATTCAAGCAGGGCGGACATCGCCAGCAGACCAGCCTCGTCGCCGTGCCGTCCAACCAGTTGCACACCCGCAGGCAGTCCGCCTGCCTCGCCTAGTGGCAAGGAAATCGCGGGCTGACCAGACATGTTGAACGGAAACTGAAACATGCTGTCGGCCCAAAGCGCGTTGTAGCTGTCGAGATCGGTCAGGGTCATGTCGTAGAACCCCACCGGACGCGGCGGCTGGGTCAGCGTGGGCGTCAGCACCAGGTCGAAAGGGTCTAGGTCCTGCACGATGCCGCGGGCCATCTGGCGGACCTGTTCGATGCGGTGCGCGTGCTCTGTCGCTTTGGTAGTGCGTCCCCGTTCGATGATCGCCCATGTCACGGGTTCGACGTCGTCTGGCGTGACCGGACGGCCCACCACCGTCTCCATGAAGTCGAACATGCCCGCCGTCTCGACGCAGGTCATGTCGGTATAGGTCTGCCAGGCAGCACCCGCCTCCAGAGCCATGCGGTGCGAGGTCACTTCGTGGCCCATTCCCTGCAGCGTCTGGCCGACCTTTTCAACCAAGGCCCGGATTTCGGGATCGATCGGGCCGCCGTCCGGCGGGGTCGTTATCACTGCAATGCGCATCGGTTTCGGAGCGCGCTGCATCAGCATCAGATAAGGGTCCGACGGCATGGGAATGCCATAGGGATCGCCGGGCAACGCGCCGCCGTTCACGTCGAGATAGGCGGCCGTGTCGCGGATCGTTCGGGAATTGCATAGGAAATAAGCGCAGCCTGCCCAGTAATCCGCGAAAGGGGCCAGTGTAACGCGCCCCCGCGAAGGCTTTAGCCCCACGATTCCGCAACAGGAGGCGGGGACTCGGATCGAACCCGCGCCGTCGCTGGCTTCGGCCACCGGGATCATGCCCGAGGCCACCGCGGCGGCAGTCCCGCCACTGGAACCACCGGCGGTAACGTGCGGGTTCCAGGGGTTTACCGTCGCGCCATAAAGGGCCGGTTCGGTGGTAATGCTCCAGCCATTTTCGGGCGCATTGGACTTGCCCATCAGCAGCAGCCCTGATTTGCGCAGCCTGCGGCTGATCTCGCTGTCGCCCGCGGCCACCTGATCCTTCATGAAGCGCGAGGAATTGGTGACAGGCGCGCCCGTCCAGGACGAGGCAAGCTCTTTCAACAGGAACGGTACCCCGGCCAGAGAACTGGCGCCCGGCTGCACCTCTTTCGCGCCGCTTCGCGCCATGTCGTACAGCTTGTGAACCACGGCATTCAGGCGCGGGTTCATTTCGTCGATGGCGCGGACGCCGGCCTCGACCAGTTCCGCGGGCGTCACGTCGCCCGCTTTCACATGGCCTGCCAGACCGACGGCGTCCGAGCCGCTATACAGTTTGTCTATGTCATTCATCGGTCAATCGAGCCGGATGGCCCGCTCTTCCTTGATGCTTTGTTCCGCCGCCAGCACGATGCGCAGACTGTCCACAGCCGCCTCCATCGAATCGCTCAGGTCCAGATCTTCGCGGATTGCCTTTAGGAACAACTCCTGCTCGCGATCGCAAAGTTCCTGGTGGCCCGGCTCGTCTTCCATCGAGGAAAGATCATCCGGTTTCACGAACTTCTTGTCCTCACCGACCTCGGCGTGGTGATAGCGGATCGCGTCGGTCTTGGTGTGCTTGTCGATGTTGGCGCTGCCCGACAAGTCGTCGGCCTCGCTGCGCACCGTCTCATTCGGCACCATCGAGACAGAGCCCTTCGGCCCGACGATGTCCTTCACGAAAAACGCCGTTTCCGACATCATCGGTCCCCATCCGGCCTCGTACCAGCCGACGGATCCGTCGTCGAAGGTCACATGTAGATGACCATAGTTCTGCTTGTCTGCCTCGGCCCACAAACTGGCCCCGATTCCATGCACGCGCACCGGCTTGGCACCGGTCAACTGGCACATCACATCGACATAATGCACACCGCAATCGACGATCGGGATCAGACTGTCGATCAAGTTCTTGTGCCAGCGCCATGCATCGCCGGACGATTGCTGGTTCAGGTTCAGCCGCATCACCAGCGGTTTGCCCAGAGTCTTGCCCAACTCGATGAACTTGATCCATGACGGATGGACCCGCAGGATATAGCCCAGCACCAGCTTGCGCCCCGTCTGCCTTGCCTTGTCGACCACAGCGCGCGCTTCTTCGTTGGTGGTGCCGATTGGCTTTTCCATGAAGACATGCGCGCCCGCATCCATCGCCTTGATCGCGTAATCGGCATGGGTATTGGGCCAAGTGTTGATCGAAACCGCGTCAGGTTTCAACTCTGCCAGCGCGGATTCGTACGTATCAAAAAGCGGGTAACCCTTTAGTTCCAGGGGGATTTCTTTGGATTTGATCGAGCGAGAACAAAGGCCCACGATCTCGAATCCGTCCATTCGGTGATAGGCACTGGCATGGGACGCGCCCATGTTTCCCAGTCCTACCACTAGTACGCGCACCGGGTCAGTCATCCTCCGGTCCTCCCTAAAAATGGTGTTGGCCGGGCGACATCGCCGCCCGGTAGCGTTTGTGGCTTAGATGGCCTGGTCGAACATGCCAGCCTTAATTTTTTGGACATCCACTGCGGCAAGATCCGCGTCCACCTCGATTCCCGCGGCATCCGCCTTGACCTTTTCGTGGTCAAATTCATTGGCGCCTGGGATCAACTCGTTCGTGCAAACCTCTGTGGCCACGATCTTTTTCGAGTTCTGGCCGATCTGGGCCGACAGGTCGAAGAAGGTCTGCCAGCTTTCCATGTCGTGCCAGCCCCAGCCTTCCCGCTTGGACATGTCGCCGCGGAAGACATTCATCTGCTGCAGGATCGACGTCAGCCCCAATTCTGGCCCCAGGTTCGAGGCCAGCGTCGGGAATTCTTCGAATACGGCCTGCACGGCGGCGGCCGGGTTCTGCTCGGCGAATTCCAGACCCATGGCCCAGCCCTTGAGGTATTGTTCAAGGAACATCTTCTTGTCGGCATCCTCCAGGTCCGTGGCGCGGACGACGAAGGTGTTCGCAGGCAGCGGCGAGTTTTGCACGCCAAGCCAGTACTCGAACTCCAGCCCGGTCGAGATCCACTCGGCGCGCAGACCTTCCCATGACAGCGCCGCGTCGCCCTGCCCGGCTGCCAGCGCGGTACCCCAGGTCGGCCAGCCGGCCTCGATGTATTTGATGGTCGAGACATCGACACCCTGTGCCGCCAGCATCGGATCGACGATTGGTTGCCAGGCGGCAGAGCCCAAAAGGATTGTCTTGCCCTCGATATCCTTGATGTTCGCCGGACCCTCGCCCTTGCGGAACGCCAGGCTGAAGGTATCAAGCGCCCCCATGTGGAACACCGATTTCAGGTTCATGCCGTTCTCGATGGCGAACGAAAACACGCCGGGGCTGGGAAAACCCATATCGGCCTGCCCGACATCGACGAATTTTACGGTCGCGGTGCCGTCCGACGGCCCCGGCTGCATCTCGATGTCCAGGTCACCGAAATAGCCCATCTTCTTGGCAATCCAGAAGCCATAGTCGTCCAGCACTTCCAGCGTGCCGCGCGGGCTGATCCAGGTGAAAGAGTCGTCGTAGGGTGCGGCCGTGGCGCGGCTTAGCCCTAGACCGGACACCACGACGCCACTGGCGGTAAATTGCAGCATGCGGCGGCGTGTCAGTCCGGAAATCATATGGTTATTCATGTATTTACTCCCTGTTTTTCATGTCACTTGGGCAGACCCGTCTCAGGTCTCCCAACTTGCCCACTTCTTGCTGATGAGAAAAAAGATCACGTAGATCATGATGCCCAGGAACGAGAGGATCAGCACGACGCCAAAGAATTCAGGCATCCGGATCATCGAGGAATAGGTGGTCAGACGGTTGCCCAGGCCGAACCCGCCCCCGACCATTTCAGACCCCACTGCCGTCAGCAGACCAAAGATCGCACCGATCATGAGACCCACAAGGATCATCGGCAGCGCCATGGGTGCACGCACCTTCCAGAAGATCTGCAGCGTCGAGGCCCCGTAGGAGCGCGCCAGCGCGATCTTGTTTGCATCCACCCGCCGGAACCCCGTGGCCGAGTTGATCATCACCATCGGACCTGACGCCAGCGCCACCGCGATGATTCGCGGCTCATAGCCAAAGCCGAACCGCAGGATCAGCAGCGGCACCAGCGCCAGCATCGGGGTCGTCACGAGGATCAGAATGTAGGGTGCTATGATCTTTTCGGCGAAGGGGAACTGGGTGATGAAAGCCGCCAGAAACAGACCCACGCCTGCCCCGATGGCAAAGCCCGACAACAACACCACCAACGTATGGCCTAGATGCGGCAGGATCAGGGGAAAGTCCTTGATCAGGCCGCGCACGATAGCCGAGGGCGGCGGCAGGATATAAAGCGGCACCTCGAACCAGCGCAGTGCCAGTTCCAAGCCGCCGATGACGATGACGGCGGTTGCTATGATCGCGAAGACTTCCAGACGGGTCGTTCCCGACCCGAACGTGGACAGCGATTGCAGCCCTTTGCCGACTTTTCCGCCCACAACGTCCTTGCTCATCCTGCCTCCGTCATTCAGCTGCGGCGCGACGCGTAGTGTGCTGGCTGTAGATGTCCGCCTTGATCCGGTTTGTCAGATCGAAGACCGCCTTGCTTGACATGATCTCCATCGTTCTGGGGCGCTCGAATGGCACCTCATAGACATTCAGCACCCGTCCCGGTCTGGGCGTCAGCACCACGACTTGATCGGACAGGAACAGCGCCTCTTCGATCGAGTGGGTGATGAAGACGATTGTCGTTTTGGTTTCCAGCCAGATTTCCTCGACCAGCTGGTTCATTTCTTCACGGGTGAATGCGTCCAGCGCGCCGAACGGTTCGTCCATCAACAGAACGGACGGCTGCAGCGACAAGGCCCGCACGATAGAGGCGCGCTGTTGCATTCCGCCGGACAATTCGTTGGGAAAACTCTTTTCAAACCCTTTAAGACTGACCCGTTCCAAAAGGTGATCAATCCACGCACGATCCGGTTTCTGACCCTTGATTTCAAAGGGGAACAGAATGTTATCAATCAGATTTCGCCAAGGCAGCAGGTTGGCCTCTTGAAAGACCAGACCGACTTCGGGACGCGGACGGGTGATCGGCGTGCCGTCCAGAATAACCTCGCCGCTGGTCAGCGGGTTGAGGCCCGACATCGCCCATAGCAGCGTGGTCTTGCCGCATCCTGATGGCCCGACGATGGAAACGATGGTCTTGGCGCGGACATCAATCGAGCAGTCTTTCAGAGCATGGAAATCCCCATATTGCTTGGTCGCGGCCTTGACCGAAAGCTTTGTCGCGCCAGCACCGCTCTGCCCCATGACTTCCCCCTAAGTCGCAAAGCCGGCGAACGCTCGACTCACTCCTCAGACTGTGTAACTCACTTACATTTCTGTCAAGATTTACCGGCATCGGATCAAAAAATGACCTGACTGGCGCGAAATTATCCTTCCTTTTGTAAGCGAATTACAGGATGACTTCAGAGATTGGCCCTTTCTGAATTGGTTCAGGGCGCGCCAAAAACGTTGACACCGCTGAAGGGAGCACCGCTTGGAAAATGAGATCGACCGGTGGCTCGCAGCCCTGAACGAGGCCTTGCAGCGGCGCGATATCGCGGCGGCGGCAGCGCTGTTCGAAACCCAAGGGTATTGGCGCGATCTGCTGACGTTTACCTGGAACATCAAAACGATGGAGGGACGCGCAGCAATTCAGGACATGCTGACCGCCTGTCTGGATCACACCGCACCCTCGGCCCTGACCCGGAACGGGCCGGCCGAGCAGACCGAGGATGGCATCAGCGCCTGGATCGCGTTCGAAACAGCCACCGCCTGGGGCACAGGGCGGGTCACGGTCCGCGACGGGCTATGCCACATCCTGCTGACCGCGATGGATGATCTGAAAGGCCATGAGGATCCGAAGGGCACCAACCGTCCGAAGGGGATCGAGCACCGCGCCGACCGTGCCCGCAAGACCTGGTCGGAACACCGTAGCGACACCGCCGCGCGGCTGGGACGGGAAGATCAGCCTGAGGTGGTGATCATCGGCGGCGGTCAGGGCGGCGTGGCATTAGCAGCCCGCCTGAAGCAACTCGGCGTGCCGACCTTGATCATCGAAAAGAACCCGCGCATCGGCGACAGCTGGCGCAACCGCTACCGCAGCCTCGTGCTGCATGACCCGGTCTGGTACGACCACCTGCCCTACCTGCCATTCCCCGAAACATGGCCGGTGTTCTGCCCCAAGGACAAGATCGGCGACTGGCTGGAAGCCTATGCTACGATATTCGAGCTGGACACCTGGACGGGGACGTCCTGCGACAAGGCTGACTGGGACCCCGAGGCCGGGCACTGGACCGTAAAGGTTCGCCGGGAGACTGGCGAAGAGATCACCCTGTCGCCGCGTCAGTTGGTTTTCTGCACCGGCGCCTACGGCCCGCCGCGTCTGCCCGATTTTGCCGGTCAGGACGATTTTCACGGAACCGTGCTGCACGCGTCTCAATATACCGAAGGGGCGCCGTTCAAAGGTAAACGCGTGCTGGTCATCGGGGCGGGGAGTTCCGCCCATGACGTGGCCGTCGATCTTTGGGAGGCTGGGGCGGAGGTCTCGATGTTTCAGCGTCGCGCGTCAATTGTCGTGCGGTCCGAAACCCTGATGGAGCTTGCCTTCGACATCTATTCTGAAACGGCACTTCAGAATGGTCTGACAACGGAAAAGGCCGATCTGCTGGCCGCCGCGACCCCCTACGCCCTGTTTGCGGACAAACAGAAACGCCTCTACCGCACCATCCGTGACCGCGATGCCGCGTTTTACGCCGCTTTGGGCAAGGCCGGATTTGCCTACGATTTCGGAGAAGACGAAACCGGTCTCATGATGCGCGCGTTGCGCACCGCCTCTGGATATTACATTGATGTGGGTGCATCGACGCTGATTTCGAATGGCGACATTTCGATCATCTCCGGCGAAGAGATCGACCGCCTGATCCCGACCGGCGTGCGCCTAGCATCAGGCCAAGAGATTCAGGTCGACGCTATCGTCGCCTGCACCGGCTACCAGTCGATGAACGAGGCCGTGGTGGGTCTTGTGGACCGCGAAACGGCTGACCAACTTGGTCCGTGCTGGGGCCTCGGCTCTGGCATTCGGGGCGATCCTGGCCCCTGGCGGGGCGAATTGCGCAACATGTGGGTGCCGACCGCGCATCCGGCCCTGTGGTTTCACGGCGGCAATCTGGCCCTGTCGCGGTTCTATTCCAAGTTCGTTGCCATGCAGCTCAAGGCACGTCAGGCGGGCATCGACACCCCGGTCTACGCCCGCCCCGCGCCCTGTCAGAGCGGTTTATAGGCGATGGCCTCGATCTCGACCGCGATGTCAATCATCAGCCGCGATTCCGCCGTCGAGCGTGCGGGCGGGTTTTTCGGGAAAAATTCGGCATATGCGGCGTTGAATTCGGGAAAATCGTCGCGGTCGCGCAGCCAGACCGTGGTCTTGACGATATCCTCAAGGTCACATCCGGCCATTTGCAGGCATTTGCGGAGGTTTTCGAACACCTTGCGCGTTTCGGCGCCAACCCCGCCTTCGACGACCGCCTTGTCGTCGCCAACCGGAACCTGGCCGGAAACGAATACGAAATCACCGGCGCGGACGGCGGGTGATAATGGGACATGGGACGCACCAAAGAACTGTTTGGACATTGAAGTCTCCTTGTTTCGACTGGCGCGGATATGAACAGAACCTGTAGCGAAGGCCAAGACGATGTTTGATTTTGACGGGGCCAGAGTTGTAATAACCGGCGCAGCAGGCGGCCTTGGCACCGCGTTATGCCAGGGATTTTCCGATGCCGGGGCGCGGATCATCGGCTGTGACCGGACTGTGGATGGCATCCCGGATGTCTGCGTCGAAACCCACGCCTTTGATCTCTCCGATGCCGATGCGGTGGCTGCCGCGGGACAGGCCATTCTGGCAAGCGGCGCGCCTCATATCCTGATAAGCAACGCCGGCTGGACGCGGGCCGAGCTGATGACGGACGTCAAAGAGGCAACATTTGCCCCGGAAATGGATGGCAATTTCACCGGCGCGGCGCGTCTGTCCATGGCCTTGCTGCCGTCGATGCGGACGTTGAACGGCAATCGTTGCATCGTTTTCGTCGCATCGGTCAATGCGCAGGCGCATTTTGGTAACCCGGTTTATGCGGCGGCCAAGGCGGCGGGCATGGCCTGGGTCCGTGCGCTGGCGACCGAGGAAGGCCGTCACGGCATTCGCGCAAACTCTGTCGTGCCCGCCTCGATCCGGACGAATGCTTGGGATCGCCGGATCGCCGCCGATCCCGACATCCTTCAAAGGCTTTCCCCGCTTTATCCGCTTGGCCGGATCGTCACGCCGCAGGAAGTGGCCAACGCGGCCCTGTTTCTCGCCTCGCCGCTTGCCAGCGGAATTACCGGAACGTCCCTGAATGTAGACGCTGGGCTAATGGCCGGTAATCTGCCGTTTATCAATGCCATCACCCTGCAGGAGCATACCTGATGCACATAGACCAGATCGACACCCCCGCCGTCTTGATCGACTTGGACAAGGTCGAGGCAAATCTTGCACGCGCCCAGTCCTATGCTGATGCCAACGGGCTGCCCCTGCGGCCCCACGTAAAGACCCACAAGTTGCCAGAGATGGCGCTGCGGCAACTGGCGCTAGGCGCCATCGGCATCACCTGCCAAAAGATCGGCGAGGCATAGGCCATGGCCGATGGCGGGCTAGACGACATCTTCCTGCCCTATAACATTCTGGGTGCCGACAAACTTGACCGCCTTGCCGCCCTGCACAAGCGCGTCACCCTGTCCGTCACCGCAGACAGCGCCGAAACGATCGCCGGATATGCCGCGCGTTTCGACATGCATGCACCGCTGAAGGTGCTGGTGGAATGCGATACAGGATCTGGCCGCTGCGGGGTGCAAACCGCCGATGAGGCCGTTGCTCTGGCGTGGCAGATCACCGACGCGCCCGGCCTGATCTTTGGTGGGCTGATGACCTACCCGCCGAAGGGAGAAATCGCCAAGGCGGATGCCTGGCTGAAGGCCGCAAAAACCGCGTTGGAGTTCGCCGGACTGCCGCCGCCGATCATTTCGTCTGGCGGAACACCAGATCTGCTGCATGCGGCTGAGGGTTCAGTCACCACGGAATATCGACCGGGCACCTATATCTATTCCGACAGAATGCAGGTTGCCTGGGGGCACGGCACATTGGACGACTGTGCGCTGACGGTGAAGGCGACGGTCGTCAGCCGCCCCACCCATGACCGTGCCGTGCTCGATACCGGGTCCAAGGCACTGGCCGCCGACCAGGTTCCCGCGCCGCTACGTGGTCACGGCCACATCGTCGAATATCCGGAGGCCGTCGTGCATAGTCTGTCGGAGGAACATGCCGTGGTCGACCTTTCGGCCTGCGACGCGCGGCCCGAAATAGGAGATACCCTGCGCGTGATCCCGAACCACGCCTGTGTCGTCTCGAACCTCTACGACCGGGTCTATCTGATCCGCGGCGGCGAGGTCGAACGCGAAGCCGACATCACATCGCGCGGCAAGTTGCGATAGGTATTGGGGCGGTGGCGAAGCTGTGAACGCGGCATCTCACACCGCCGCGTCGCCATCGAAAACCCGATTTCGCGCCTCTTCTATATGTTTGTACATCGCGTCGAATGCGGCCTCGCGGAGGGGATGGGCCTGTCGTCTAACCTTCTCCGGCCATCAAGACGCTGATTTACTTGAGCATTTGACAGGCGACCACAGGGCCCTCCCTCTCGTCAGAAGTCGAAGTCGCCTTCGGCCACAACCTCGTCCGGTAGCCAGGTTTCATGGACATTGAGAACTTCGATACCTTCGCCCGAGCGTTTCTCTCGCACGACCATGGTGCTGACGCGCCCATTCTCGGGCTGGTCGGAGTCCTTGGCGCCCCGCTGCCACTCCTGATAGGTCACCACGGCCATGTCGCCCCCGTTATGCGCGACCCGGATGTCGCGGATCTTGATCCGGAACTCCGGGTTCGATCCGTAGAGCCCGGACATGTATCCCGAAAAGTCTTTTTTGCCGAAGATGCGGCCTGCCGGAAAGATTGCCACGAGGTCGTCTGAAATCCTGTCGAGGGCGTTCTTGCGAAAGGTCTCCGGGTCTCCGGGACTGCGGCCGCCGATCCAGTCGGTGAAAAAGGCGTGGATGTCGTGGATCGCGGTTTCGATTTCTGATGATTGCAGGGTCAAGGGAATATCCTCCGAATGGGTGGCAGTTCAGGCGGTAACGGGCTGCGGCGCGCCTGCTCGGGTCCAGATTGAAACGCCGAGCCAAGTCAGCCACAGGCACATCACCAGGGTCGAGATCAACCAGATCGGGCCGCCGATCCAGATGCCAAGATGCTCGCCCAGCGGTGCTGTCAGACCGATGAGAACCGGTCTCTGCAAGGACAGTAACCTTGCCCTTTATGCCGCGCCAAGTTGACGCCACTCGGCGAGGGCAGCGGCGCGGTTCAGCTTGAAGTTTGCTCGGGAATAGAGGCTTCGCTCCGAATTGAAATGATTGAGGACCGAGGCGTGGACGGCGGCGAATTTCTGCAAACTTGGCATACTCCGAAAGCCCAGCATCGCCCGTTCTC
>JBBKVJ010000387.1:0-3895 GCA_037968375.1 Paracoccaceae bacterium
GTGGCGGGGCCGTTGCCGGGGGTGCTGGGGTCGATGCTGGCGCTTGAGGCAGTGAAGTGGATCGCGGAGGCCGGTCAGCCGCTGGTCGGGCGGTTGCTGATCTACGATGCACTTTTCGGCGAGACCCGGGTGATTGCGGCAAAGCGGCGGGCGGATTGTGAGGTTTGCGGGTGACGCTTGCCTGCGGTGTGGGCGGCGCGCCATACTCGCGCCAAATCGTCCAACCGGGGAAAGATAATGAACCTTCTTGCAAGCCTTGCCGCCGTCGCAGCCATTACCACCGGAGCCGCTACCGCGCAGACGCTGCCTGACCTTGGCGGGCGCGAGGTCGTCGTCGTGACGGAAAATGCCTATCCGCCGTTGCAGTTCATGGATGGCTCGGGCGCCGCCGTGGGCTGGGAATATGATGCGATGGCCGAAATCGCCACGCGGCTGAACATGGCCGTTACATATGAAAACATCAGCTGGGACGCGATGATCGCCGCCCTCAATCAAGAGCAGTTCGATATCGGCATGACCGGGATCACGATCCGCGACGACAGGAAAGGGCAGGTCGATTTCTCGGAGCCCTACATGCGCTCGGAAATGGTGATGATGGTGCGCGGCGATGAGGAACGGTTCAGCGATGCCGCCGGGTTTGCCGCCGATGCGGACCTGCTGATGGCTGCCCAACCGGGCACGACGCCGTTCTACGTCGGCGTCTACGAGGTGCTGGACGGCGACGAGGCCAACCCCCGGATCAAGCTGTTCGAAACCTTTGGCGCCACGGTGCAGGCGCTGAAGGCCGAGGATGTCGATCTGGTTCTGACCGACGGCACTGCGGGGGCGGGCTATGTCGCGGCCTCGGACGGCGGATTGAAGATCATCGGTGGGGCGCTTGGCACCGAGGATTTCGGGTTCATCTTCCCGAAGGGGTCGGACCTTGTGGCCCCGGTCAACGCCGCGATTGCCACGATGAAGGCCGATGGCACGATCGCGGCGCTGAACCAGAAGTGGTTTCTCGATTACAAATTGGGTCAGTAGGGTTCGGATCGGATCTGGGGCTGCGTGAATGACCCCCGCCCCCAGCGACCGCGATTTCCCCTATTGGCTGCTGATCCTGGCGGCGATCGGGGCGTATCTGTTCTGGCAGGCGTTTTCGAACCAGATCTATGCCGACGTCCTGTCGAAGCTGTCGCTTGGCATCAAGATCACGGTGTTCGTGACGCTTGTGGGGTTCACCATGGCCTCGACCATCGGGCTGATGCTGGCGCTGGCGTCGCGGTCGCGGCACATCGTCATCCGCCAGATGGCGCGGTTTTATATCGAGGTCGTGCGCGGTGTGCCGATCATCGTGCTGCTGCTTTATGTCGCCTTCGTTTTCGCGCCTCTGGCGATATCCGGACTGAACTGGCTGCTGACCGGGATCGGTTTCGAGGGCATCCGCCCGCGCGATTTCTCGCTGCTATGGCGGGCGATCATCGCGCTGACCATCGCCTATTCTGCCTTCATCGCCGAGGTCTTTCGCGCCGGGCTTGAGGCCGTCGACAAGGGCCAGATCGAGGCCGCCGAGGCACTGGGCCTGACCCGCTGGCGGATCTTCCGGCATGTGGTCTTTCCGCAGGCGTTTCGCACGATCCTGCCGCCCTTGGGCAACGATTTCGTGGCGATGGTGAAGGATTCGTCGCTGGTCAGTGTGCTGGGGGTTACCGATATCACGCAGTTGGGCAAGGTCATCGCGGCCGGCAACTTCCGGTATTTCGAGACCTACAATCTGGTCGCGCTGATCTATCTGACGATGACCATCACCCTGTCGCTGGGCCTGCGACGGCTAGAGCGGCGGTTGCGTCACCCGTCGGGGTAACGGCCCGACGGGGACCCGACGCCGCCCGGTCAGCTTTCGCCGCCCCAGAGCAGCGCCTGATCGCCGCCAAGCTTGCTGTGGTTCAACGGCCGGAATTCGTCCGCGATACGGTCGATCTCGGGGTCCGGGTTCAGCACCAGATAGGCCTCGAGCCAGGCCATCTCGAAGCTCTCAAGGTCTTCGGTGCCGTCGAAATAGCTCTGCTTCTTGCCGGATATTGCCTTGCTGGCCTCGCCGGTGTCCAGATCGTCAAGCGCGAAGCGCACGATACGGTCAAGCGCGTTGTCGCAGGCGTCACCGACCGGCGTGCCCTGACGATCCAGCAGCAGCGTCGTCAGCACCAGAGGCGATATTGCGTGCAACTGGTAGTGCAGTGCGTATTTGCCGCGTCGCATTTCCTGCGGCAGGCTGCCGTCGGGCTCGGCCTGACAGAGCAGGAACCGGGCCGATTCGGCGGACCAGTCCAGCGCCACCGGATCGTCGCGGATATCGCCGACCAGGTTGACCGCCAGCGTCGACCAGGCACGCAGATTGCCGCGTTTGGCGCCGGATGTCGCGTCCTCTTCCCAGAACCGGATCTGTTCGGTGACCCGCCGCCCGAGCCAGTCCTCGATCACGGCGCGTTTGCCGGTTTCGGTCGAATGCGGGGCGACCTGCCGATAGATGAACGCAAAACCGGCCAGCCGCCCGCCCACCGCAAAGTTCGCGGTGATCGTGCCAAGATCGGACAGGGCGTCGGCCTCGGCCCAGACCGCGATCTGCGAGACCACGCAATCGGCCTGCGCCACAAGATCGCCGTCGCCCGCCGTCACCGCATTGGCGGTGCGCACCAGATCGCGCTGGAAACCGTCGATCGGGGCAAGCGCCGCGTTCACCTCGGCATTGCTGTCGTCGTCAATCTCGGAGCGTGATTTGCTGTCGTCGGTGTAGCGGCTGCCGAAGGTCAGCGACACCACCGGTTCCGGCGGCGCTGCGCAAGATGCAACCGTCGCCGGTCCGTCCTCACAATAGACGTAGGATGGAGCAGCCAGCATTGCGCCGAGGGCAATCATTTTGAGAATCCTCTGCATCAGATGCCATCCTGCAGGCCGAGAAGCGAGGTGATCGCCTTGGCCTTGCGCGATCCTGCATCGGCGGCGCGCTGCAGCCAGATCGCGGCAGTGGCCGGGTCGGGCGGGATGCCGATGCCGAAGGCCAGCGCATAGCCAAGTTCCGCCATCGCGGTGGTATCGCCACCATCGGCGGCCTGTTGCAACCATTCGGTCGAACTGCGCAGGTCTGCCGCATCGGCGGCGTTTTCGCGCAGGTGCATGGCGTAGGTCCACATCGCAAAGACATCACCCGACTTCGCCGCCGCAAGATATAGCCGTGGCAGGTCGACGCGTTCGGTAAACGCCGCCTGCACTACCTTGTCGGCACGGCGGAACTCGACGAAGAACCGGCGCATCGTGTCCGGACTTTCGGTGGTCTCGGCCTGCACGATCATCGCTTCGGCGCGGTCGAGGTCATAGGTCTCGGCCTTGCTGTCAAGCGACATCGCGAACAGCTCGCCCGCCGCAGTGGCGTTGCCCAGCGCATACGAGGCCTCAAGCAGTTCTTCGACCCGGACGGAAACCTTGCCGCCGTCCAGCGCCATTTGCGTCTTGGCCAGATCGACCATGCTCCAGGCGTTGTCACCGACCAGGTGGCCGGCGATCTGGGTCCAGTGCCGGGCGCCGGTTTCGTCGCCAAGCGACAGCGACAGATCGGCCAGTGTTATGACACCTTTGTACTGGCAGGGCACGATGCCCGAAGCGCGGGCGATATAGTCATCCCGCTTGGCGCCCTCGAGATGCGGGATTGCGAAGACCAGCGCTTCGAAATCGCCGTCGCGGTCGATGACGTCGGCATAGTGTTCGAACGTCTGCCGTCCGCTGGGGTCGGTATCGTCAAGCCCGGCCAGAAGCCGGATCGCCGCCCCTTCGCCGGCTTCCGCCGCCGGTTCGAGAAGGCCGCGAAGTTCGGCGGTGCGTTCGGCGGTGCGAGCGGCAGCGTCAGTCTCATGGTCAGCAC
>JBBKVJ010000388.1:0-3836 GCA_037968375.1 Paracoccaceae bacterium
GGCGCTCCATCTGCGCCTCCGTCAGCCAGAACAGATCGCTCATGCGGCACCTCCTCGATGCCGACAGTGATTCAGAACCAAGACCGCTCCGCAAGAGGTTTAACGGGTCCTGACCCTAGGTCGGGCGGCAGCCCGCGGTCATCCGTTGCCCTCTGTTGCACATGGAATCTCCACGGTTGCGGATTGGTGGCCGAGGGCAGGCAAGCAGGTCCGGGCCATCCGGCCCGGACCTGCAAAAATTTTCTTCTAAAATTTTTCTGGCGCCGGGCCGTCAGTCCGGCGCCAGCATGTACCCCGCACCGCGCACCGTCTGCAGATAGCGCGGCTGTTTCGGGTCGGTCTCGATCTTGCGCCGCAGCCTGGTGATCTGCACGTCGACCGCGCGTTCCTGCGCCTGACCGCCCGAGCGGCCAAGATCATCGACCAGTTGCAGCCGCGACAGCGCCTGGCCCGGTTGTGCGGCGAAGATCCGCATCAGCTGTGCCTCGGTCGCGGTCAGCCGCACCTGATCGTCGCCGCGCCACATCTCGCCGCGTTCGACATCATAGCGCACCGGGCCGAGGCGCAGCAGTTTCGGCCCGGTCTCGGCTGCCTTGGCCTCGGGCACCCGGCGCAGGATGGCGTTGATCCGCAAAAGCAGCTCTTTCGGCTCGAACGGTTTGACCATGTAGTCGTCGGCCCCGGCCTCAAGCCCCGATATCCGGTCTTCGGTCTCGCCCTTGGCGGTCAACAGCAGGATCGGCGTCGTGATGGTTTCGCGCAAGTCCCGGGTCAGGCTGACACCGTCTTCGCCGGGCATCATCACGTCCAGCACGATCAGGTCAAACTCCAGCCCCGACAGAATCCGCCTTGCATGCGCGGCGTCGCGCGCGGCGGTGACCAGAAAGTCGTTCTTCATCAGGTATTTCTGCAAAAGCCCGCGAATACGTTCGTCGTCATCGACGATCAGAAGATGCGCCTCGGGAAGGCTCATGACCCGGCCTCCTTCATCGCCCGGAACCGACGCTGCATCTCGGCGTCCATCATCGCCTCAAGCACCTGCCGAAAGCCCGCCACCGCCTGCGGCCCCGCCGCGCGATAGGCGGCCCGCATCCGGGTGCGCTGGGCCTCGGACAATTCGCGCTCGAAGCCTTCGCCGGCCTCGGTCAGGAACAGGTGCCGTTCGCGCTTGTCCTGTTTGCCGACCCGGCTTTCCACCAGGCCGTCCTCGATCAGCGTCCGCAGCACGCGGTTCAGCGACTGTTTGGTGACGCCGAGGATGCTGAGCAGGTTGTTCACCGTCGTGCCGGGGCTGCGGTTGATGAAATGGATCGCGCGGTGATGCGCCCGGCCATAAGCGTAGTTTTCCAGGATGCGGTCGGGGTCGGCGGTAAAGCCGCGATAGGCGAAGAACATCGCCTCGATGCCCTTGCGAAGCTGCTCATCCGTCAGGAACAGCAGTGTCTCGCCGCCGGTCAGAGTTGCTGCGCGTTCGGCCATTGATCCCCCGCTTTCGTTGCCGCCACTTTATGTCAGTGTTATTGACATTCCAAGACTCAACTGCTACCCGATTCCAGTATTCGCGCAATATTATGTCCGATATGGACCTAAATTGCGCAACATTCGTAAATCGGGCCCGGTTTGGCCCGCAAGGGAGTGACCGAGATGGCAGGCGCCTATGATGATCGCGATGGCAAAATCTGGATGGACGGCAGTCTTGTCGACTGGCGCGATGCAAAGGTCCATGTGCTGACCCATGCGCTGCATTATGCCTCGTCGGTATTCGAGGGCGAGCGGTGCTATGACGGCAAGATCTTCAAGGGCCATGAGCATTCGAAGCGACTGCTGAAGTCGGGCGAGTTGATGGATATGCCGATCCCCTATACCGCCGACCAGATCGACGCGGCCAAGGCCGAGGTGTTGGCCGCCAACGGCTGGGACAACGCCTATGTCCGCGTCCTGGCCTGGCGCGGCTCGGGCGAGGATATGGGCGTGTCGGCCAAGCGCAATCCGGTCCGGATGGCGGTCGTCGCGTGGGAATGGGGCAACTATTACGGCGACGCCAAGATGAAGGGCGCGAAGCTGGATATCGCCAAGTGGAAGCGGCCCTCGCCGGAAACCGCGCCAAGCCAGGCCAAGGCGGCGGGGCTGTACATGATCTGCACGATGTCGAAACATGCCGCCGAGGCGAAGGGTTGTTCCGACGCGATGATGATGGATTATCGCGGCTATGTGGCCGAGGCGACCGGCGCCAATATCTTCTTCGTCAAGGATGGCGAGGTGCATACGCCCTTGGCCGATGCGTTCCTGAACGGACTGACCCGGCAGACCGTGATCGGCATGCTGAAGGACCGCCAGATCAAGGTGCACGAACGCCATATCATGCCCGACGAGCTGGAAGGTTTCGAGCAGTGCTGGCTGACCGGAACCGCAGCCGAGGTCACCCCCGTCGGACAGATCGGCGACTACCGGTTCGAGGTCGGCGCGCTGACCCGCTCGGTGGCCGAGGATTACGAGAAACTGGTGCGCTCGTAAGCCTCGCAGTGGTGCCGGCGCCGAGTGTGCGGCATCGGCAACGGTATGTCATCAACAGGCCGGTTGCTGTGGGCCATTCCGCAAGCGTTGTGATAGACAAACGACTTCTATCGGGGGGGTGGGTCAACAATGGCGAAGCGGTTTCTGGCGATCGGCGAATGTGTGGTCGAGCTTGTCAGCACCGGCGACGATCATTTCCGGCAAGGCTTTTCCGGCGATACGCTGGATGCCGCCCTGCATGCGCGTCAGGGTCTGGGGACAGGCTGGCGGGTCGGGCCGTTCACCGCGATCGGCGATGACGACTGGAGCGCGCGGCTGTTCGCGTTCATGAAATCCGCCGGTCTCGAGACCAATCACGTGCGCAGGCTGGGCGGTCGCCAGCCCGGGATCAGCCTGAAGACTGTGGTTGACGGCGCTCTGACGACCGAGGTCTGGCGCGAGAATTCGGCAGCGCTGGAACTGGCCGATAATCACGACGTGCTTGAGGCGGCGGTTACCGGCACCAACGCGATCCTGTTTTCGGCGGTGACACTGGCGATCCTGGCACCCGAGGCACGCGGTCAGCTTCTGGCCTCGGTCGAGCGGGCCAAGACGCGCGGTGCTATCGTCGCTTTCGACAGCGTGATCGAACCGGCCGCCTGGCCCGAGACCGGCACACTGCGCGCCGTCGTCCGCGCCGCAGCCCGGGCCGCGACGCTGAGCTTTGTCACGGTGCCCGACGAGGCGCCGCTGTTTGGCGAAAATGGCGCCGATGCCGTGGCCAGACGCTATGCGACCGATGGCTGCGGCGAGGTTGTTATGTTCGACGATGCGCAGGGCGTTTCCGTGGTCTGGCCGGGTGGCCAGATGTCCGTCAGCCTGCCGGTGTCGGACGCCACATCGGCATTCCGCAATGCCTATCTGACCGAGCGGTTGAAAGGGTCCGAGCCAGCCAGCGCTGCGCAAGCGGCGATTACCGGGTTGGCCAACGCTGCCTGAGGGCGGTGTTTTCAGTTGCGTCGGAAGGTCATCGGCACCCGGAACATGTAAGCGGCTTTTGCCAGACCGCGCGGTGCTGCGGGAAACCGCCCGGCGCGATTGACGGCATCCACCGCGGCCTGATCAAGCGCCACATTTCCGGACGAGGCCGCGACACCCACCGACTGCAATCTGCCGTCGCGCCCGACGCTGAGCGTGATCCGTGCGGTACCGCTGCCGTGGTTTCCGGACGGATAGCGCTGGGCCCGCGCGATCCGCGCCAGGATGGCGTTGCCCCATTCGGCTTCGAGCGCCCGCAGCTGACCGGGCGACAGTTGTGCCGCAGCGCTGGCACCGGACTGGCC
>JBBKVJ010000389.1:0-10066 GCA_037968375.1 Paracoccaceae bacterium
GTAGGTGCGATGCTGAAGGCGCGCCTGAGCTAGGCGCGCCGCCCGGAAAATCTTCTGCGAAGATTTTCACGAAGAAATTTCGCAGAAATTTCGACCTTGTCCGCCTTTGGTGCTAGCGCACACGTTCCAGTTCCGTCCTCAACTCGCCGCTCAGCGCCACCCGCTCGTCCGGGCTGAGGAACGCGCCGATTTCCACCTCGCGTCCCCCACCCTTCAGGGTCAGGTAGTGCTCGACCGGACCGCCGACCTTGTGCATCTCGACCCGCACCCAATAGGGCTCGGCCTGCCAGCTCTGGTGTCTGCCGTTCGGATCGGTCCGCACCAGTTCCACCCGGTCGCGCCAAAGCGTCAGCACCTCGCTCAGCTGCCCGTCCCGCGCACTTCGCCGCAGCGCCCACCAGACGCCTGCGATCGCCGCCAGCACGAATGGCAACAAACCCCACAGCGCCGGCGACCCCAGCAGCGCCACCAGCGGCAGTGCGATCATCGCCGCCGTCAGCCCGATGAACCAGACGAACCCGCGCGCGTTCAGCGACCGGTGCGGCCAAAGCCGCAGGCGGGCCATCGGCGGATCGCCTGCCACAAAGGAAAAGGCCCCGGATCGCTCCGGGGCCTCATCAGGTGTCTCGACCCATTCGTAGGGCATTTCAGTGCGCGGCACCCTTATCCCAGTCCGACTGCTTGGGCAGCACTTCGAACGTGTGCTCCGGCGGCGGCGACGGCAGGGTCCATTCCAGCGTGTCGGCATGCTCGTTCCAGTAGTTGTTCTCGGTCACCCGGCGCCCGGCGAAGATCGTGTAGAACACGATGCCGATGAACAGAAGGAACGACGCGAAGGCCATGAAGGCACCGATCGACGACCACCAGTTCCAGTAGGCAAACGCCTCGGGGTAGTCGATGTAACGGCGCGGCATGCCCTGACGGCCCAGAAAATGCTGCGGGAAGAAGGTCAGGTTGCTGCCGATGAACATCAGCCAGAAGTGCAATTGCCCCAGCCGCTCGGGATACTGCCGCCCCGACATCTTGCCGATCCAGAAATAGACCCCGGCAAAGAGGCAGAACACCGCGCCAAGGCTCATCACATAGTGGAAGTGCGCGACCACGTAATAGGTGTCGTGATAGGCCCGGTCGATCGGCGCTTGTGCCAGAACGACGCCGGTGACGCCGCCCACGGTGAACAGGAACAGGAAGCCGAAGGCGAACAGCATCGGCGTCTTGAACTCGATCGAGCCGCCCCACATCGTGGCGATCCAGCTGAAGATCTTGATCCCCGTCGGCACCGCGATCACCATCGTCGCCATCATGAAATAGCTTTGCTGCGACAGGCTCATGCCCACGGTGTACATGTGGTGCGCCCAGACCACGAAGCCCAGCGCGCCAATGCCGATCAGCGCCCAGACCATCGGCAGGTAGCCGAAGATCGGCTTTCTGGCGAAGGTCGCGATGACGTGGCTGATGATGCCGAAGCCCGGCATGATGATGATGTAGACTTCCGGGTGGCCAAAGAACCAAAGGATGTGCTGGTAAAGGATCGGATCGCCGCCGCCGCCGGGCTGGAAGAAGGTGAAGCCGAAGTTGCGGTCCATCAGCAGCATGGTGATCGCACCGGCCAGCACCGGCAGCGCCAGAAGGATCATCCAGGCAGTGACGAAGATCGACCAGGCGAACAGCGGCACCTTGAACAGCGTCATGCCCGGCGCGCGCATGTTCAGGAACGTGGTGATCATGTTGATCGCACCCAGGATCGACGAGGCGCCCGAGAGGTGGACCGCGAAAATCGCGAAATCCATCGACATGCCGGATTCCGAGGTCGACAGCGGCGGATACAGCACCCAGCCGACGCCCGAGCCCATCTGGCCACTGCCACCGGGCGACAGAAGCGAGGCGATGCCCATCGAGACACCGCCCACAAACATCCAGTAGCTGAGGTTGTTCAGCCGCGGGAACGCCATGTCCGGCGCGCCAATATGCAACGGCATAAAGTAGTTGCCAAAGCCGCCGAAGAGCGCGGGAATCACCACGAAGAACATCATCAGGACGCCGTGATAGGTGATCAGCACGTTCCAGAGATGGCCATTCGGTGTGCAGGCCTCGCCCGAGGCGATGAACCGCGCGCCCTCGAGGCACATGTACTGCACCCCGGGATTCATCAGCTCGAGCCGCATGTAGACCGTGAAGGTTACCGCGATAAAGCCCACCACACCGGCGGTGAACAGGTAAAGGATCCCGATATCCTTGTGGTTGGTGGACATGAACCAGCGGGTGAAGAAGCCCCGCTTGTCGTGCTCTGCGTGCCCATGAACAGCGGCATCAGCCATAAGGGTGCTCCCAAACTCAGGTTTCGGTCCTTGGCGCAGGCGGCATTGGCCATCCCACGCGTGTCGGATGTTGTTCTAGTGCGGTTGTCGGGGCGGGGCAACATGAGACGTTGGGCATGGGGTGAGAGAAATCAGCGCAGGGGGCGGCGGGCGGGCCGCTGTTCCTGGCTCAGCTTCCGCGCCGCCGCATCACGCCTCAGGATGCCTGCCCGGTGCTGCCCCGGTCAGGCGCCAACTGTCGGATGATGTCCTGTGACACCATCCGACCGATCGCATGGCAGTTCGGCAGGCCCTGCGAAAACGGATGCCGTTCCAAGAGTTGCGGCATCGCGAGGCAGTAGATCGTCTGCGCCCGGTCCGCCGGCAAGGTCAGCCGGTAGGGTTCGCGCAACGGCGCTTGTGGCCGCGCAAAAAGCTTGGTCAGGCTTGCGAACGGAAGCTGCGTCAGGGGCGAAGAGGACTGGCCGCGCGCATCGATCAGCGCGCCGAATGTCACCTTTCCGTCCACCGTTGTCGCGGTCACCCCGCCCGAGGGCGCATCCTTGAACCGCGAAGTCGGACCGGTCGGCAGGATGTCCAGAACGCCCGCGTCATAAAGCGCAAGTATGCGGCGCACCGATATGTGCGGCACCGCAGCATAGCAGTCGCCAAACACCGGCATCAGCTTTTCCATGAACATCTGCCAGTCTTCCTCGTCCAGATGTTCGAGAATGACTTCGAAGTTTTCGTGACCCCTCAGCAAGGCATAGCGGTGCGGCTGGGTTTCCTTTTCCGTAATCGAGTGCAGGGCATCGGCCAGCGCATCTTTCAGTGCGCGCAGGCCGCCGACCTCTTCACGATGCTGGAAATACGCATCTGCGAAGCCCTCGATGGTTGTCGCTTCGGCCCCCAAACGGGCCATATAGTCCGGCGCCGTCTCGTTCAGTTCCGCGATCAAAAGCGTAAAGACACGCTGCAGCAGACCGCTGGCTCCATTCTTTACCTCGGCCTTCACGGCCTCGGGGTGGATGTGGACAAGAGGCGCGTAGGGATAGGGGTAGTAAAAGTCCGGTTCGGGCATGATGCCGCGATAGGAAACCATGGTGATCGACAGATCTTCGCGTCCGTCCTTGGGAAACCAGACTGTCTTGTCATCCGTCTCGGTAAAGGTCCCGTATTCATGACCCAGCGCCACGATCGTATCGATGGCGGATAGCGAGGATCCCAGGATCCCGATCGCACCGGGGTTCGGCACAAAGACATTGGTGTAAGGCCACGGCGACAGCAGTCGAGCCTCATCGATTCGGGGCTCGTCCGGCCAGACATGGCCTGTCGCGATCACGATCCATTGAAACGAAAAACGGCGTCGCCCCTCGGGGGTTTCCACATCACACAAGTACTCAGCGCCGTCGGGCGCGATGTCGATGACCTTATGGTCAGCCAATACCTTGATCTCATGGCCGGCTTCGCGGCCGTCGTCGACAAGGGCCGCAAACTCTGATGCCATGTATGCGCCGACCAGAACGCGCGGATAGAACTCACGCGCATCGATATCATCGCGCTCCAGATCCCAGGTTTCTAGATACGCATCGTCCTGCTGACCAAGCCAGGTTGCCAGACGCTGGGTGATCGCCGGTATCTCGCGGCTGAAGGCGTTGCAGTACATGTAGTCGGCATTCATTCCGGCCCGGTAGGGCATCCCGCACCCGGCATCCGAAGCCGCTTCGAACACCGTGATCGACAGCGGCTGCGGCGCCTGGATCAGACCCTTGAGCAGATAGGTGGCCATCGGACCCGAACCGATGATACCGATGGTGTGTTTCGTGGTCGACATCGGCTGTGTCCCGTTGCTTTTGACATGCAGGTGCACAGGGCCAGGCCCCGCACGTCAATTGAACTCTCCCGGGCCGTGATGGGTTTCATCGTCAGGAAAGTTTTCACCCCCCGAACACCTCGCCGAACGCCTTTTTTAACGCCATATCCAGATCGCCCATCGTCACCGGCAACCCCAGATCGACCAATGAGGTCACCCCGTGATCCTTGATCCCGCACGGCACGATGCCGTCGAAATGGCTCAGGTCCGGCTCGACATTGATCGAAATCCCGTGGAACGACACCCAGCGCCGCAGCCTGATCCCGATCGCCGCGATCTTGTCATCGCGGGGGCTTCCGTCCGGCAACGCCGGCTTGTCCGGCCGCACCACCCACACCCCGACCCGGCCCTCACGCACTTCCCCAACCACATTGAACGCGGCCAAAGTCTCGATCACCCACCGCTCCAGATCAGCCACAAACACCCGCACATCGCGCCCGCGCTTGTTCAGGTCCAGCATCGCATAAGCCACCCGCTGCCCCGGCCCGTGATAGGTATATTGTCCGCCCCGGCGCGCCTGATGCACCGGGAACCGGTCGGGGTCGGTCAGGTCGGCAGGTCTGGCCGAGGTGCCGGCGGTATAAAGGGCGGGATGTTCCACCAGCCAGATCGCCTCATCCGCAGTGCCCGCCGCGATGGCCTCGACCCGCGCCTCCATCTTTGCAAGCGCGGTCTCATAGGCCACCGGGGCGCGGGATGTCAGCCAGTCCACCATGTCGATCACCTGCCCATTCCCGACGCCGAAAGCAACTGCTACGGCGCGCGAAAAAGCCGCTTCACATCGTGGGAGGGCTCGGCTATACGCCCGCTACCCAAGCCTAGGACATGCGGTCGTGGCGGAATTGGTAGACGCGCAGCGTTGAGGTCGCTGTGGGGTAACACCCGTGAAGGTTCGAGTCCTTTCGACCGCACCACTTTTTTTGGCCTACCGTCTTCGGCGTCCTCAGGCCGGTCTGGTTCGTGGTTTCTTCTCGCCCGCTCCGGCGACCAGTGAAATCCCCCGACCCTATGGCTCGTGAGCTTTCGGTTCCGGCAGGCATCGCAATTGAGCCCCGCAAAGCCTGCGCCTGAGCCCCGCCTTCTGTGATTCCTGTTTGGCCCTGGCCAGGGGCGAGATCATCGATGCCACACTGGTGAACGTCAGCCAGAAGGGCGCCAAAACCCTGGTCTCGATCCACCCCGAATGGGTCGAATTCCGGCCCGAGATGTTGCGAGCCAGATCGCACACGATCGAGGCGGAAATCCTCGAATTCATTTATATGGGCGACGTGTTCCGCCCCGGCCGCAGCGGCGCCCAGATGTGTCCGATACCGCCGCCCCTGTTGCCGACTCGCCGCACCTGACAAGGGCTGACGGACGGCCCCTGAAATCGGCTCGCGTGAGTGCGCAGGCCCGATCGCGTCGGCGCGCATTTCTCTTGGTCCTGCCGCCCCTCCTTTTCATCCTCGTCACCTTCGTCTTTCCGATCGGCCAGATGCTGTTCCCTTCGGTCCGCAACGACGGTTTTTCGAATTACATGCCGAACCTCATCGTCTGACTCGATAAAACCCATCCAACACCCCGCTGGACGAAACCGCCTTTGCGGCGCTGGCCGCCGATCTGAAACACCCCAACAAGAACCGCACGGCGGGCGAGGCCGGCACCCGGGTCAACTACGAATTGTCCGGCTCGCGCTCGGTGTTCACCGGCACCGCGCGGTGTGCCGACAGGCTGGAACCACCCTACCGCGAGGCCGTTCTCGACATGGACGATGACTGGGGTGATCCGCAGCTATCGCAGGTGATGCGGGATGCGTCGCCGGCCGATACGCTCAACTTCTATCTCGCCGCGGTCGATCTGATGCGCGACGACACCGGCCCGGATCACCGCCGCCCCGGTCAACCGCCAGATCCACGTCTTCTTGTTCCAGCGCACGCTGATCCTGTCGGCGCTTGTCACGGCGCTTATCACGGCGCTCACGTTGCTGCTCGGCTCTCCGATCGCGCATCGGCTGGCGACCCTGCCACTGCGCTATTCGAATCCCCGGATGATCTTCGTCCTCCTGCCGTTCTGGACCTCGCTTCTGGTCCGCACGACGTCGTGGATCGTGCTTTTGCAAGAGCAGGGTGTCATCAATTCCACGCTGGTCGCGACCGGGGTGATCGACGATCAGGATCGGCTGTCGCTGATCTACAATCAGGCCGGCACGATCATTGCGACAACGCATATCTTGCTGCCGTTCCTGGTGCTGCCGCTCTATTCGGTGATGCGGCCGATCCCGCCGTCCTACGTCCGCGTCGCGCGTTCGCTCGGGGCCTCGTCCTGGCGGGCGTTCCGGTCGTTCTATTTCCCGCTGACGGTGCCCGGCATCGCGGCGGCGGGTCTTCGCGTCTTCATCCTCTCGGTCGGTGATTACATCACGCCAGCTCTGGTCGGCGTTGCCACCGGACGGCTCATCTCGAACCCCATTGCCTATCACATGACGAATTGGCTCAACTGGTCGCAGACGGCAGCCCTTGCGGCCCTGCATCTCGGCTGTGTCCTGCTGCTCTACTGGCTTTACGACCAGCTGATCGGCATCGACAACCTCAAGCTCGGGTGATCCGCATGGCTTTCATTTTGGCCCAAATATGTCCGCCGGAGGCTCCTGCCGCCCCACCCCAAGCCCGACCGAAGGCCTTTTGATGGCCGTTCCCAGCTACGCCTCGCCGCTCGAGAAAATCTGGTACGACCCGTTTCGCGTGATCTGCGCGCTGATCTTCGTCTTCCTGACCGCGCCGATCCTGATCGTCATCCCGCTATCGTTCAACGCCGAGCGCTATTTCACCTTCACCGAAAAGATGATGTCGCTCGATCCCACGGGCTACTCGATGCGCTGGTACGACCTCTTGCTGATCCTGCCCGGCATCATCTCGGGTGCGCTGTTCGCCTTTGTCACCTCGTTCGACGATCCTGGTGGTGTTCTCGATCGCGCTGCTGACGGTGGGTGAGTTCCTGCGCCGTCGGTCGGAACGGCGGCGCGGCCTGTACCCGGGCTGAGCGTCGGATCGCGGCGTGACTTTTCACGGCAGCAGCGCCAGCCAGACCCAGATTGTCAGCACCGATACCGCCGTCGCCAAAAGCACCGATGACGCCGCCACCCGCCGCGCCACACCGTACATGTTGGCAAAGATATAGGCATTCACCCCCGGCGCCATCGCAGCGGTCATGACGGCTGATCGGAACTGATCGACACTCAGCCCCGACGCACGCCCAAAGCCCCAGACCAGGGCCGGGTGTACAATCAGCGAGACGGCAACGACGAACCCGATGGTCCTGAGGTCGCCCTCGGGCCGGTAGCGATACAAGACCCCGCCCAGCCCGAACAGGGCGGCAGGCAAAGCGGCCCGGATCATCAGATCCAGCGCATCGGTGAACACTCCCGGCAGCGGCAGCCCGGTCAGGTTCACGATCAGCCCCAGCGTGATGCCGATCACCAGCGCATTCGAGGCCAGCGACGTGCCGATCCGAAGCAGCGTCGCACCCACCCCGCCGCCACGCCCCTTGACCATCTCCATCACGCCGATGCCCAGCAGATAGCAAAACGGCGCATGCAGCGCGACGATGGCATAGTTGGCATCCAGCGCATCAACGCCATAGGCGCGCTCAGTAATCGGCAGGCCCAGAAGCAGCGAGTTCGAGAAGAGACAGCAAAATCCGATGGCGACAGAATCTTCCCAGGGCCGTCCAAACAGGTACCGCGCGCCGAACAGTCCCGCGATAAACCCCAGCGTCGCGCCGGCGTAGAAACTGCCCAAGAGCGCCAGGCTGAACTCCTGCCCGAGGTCGAGGCCCGAGATCGCCCGGAACAACAGGCAGGGGATCGCGAAGTTCTGGGTGAACTTCATTAACCCGTCGACGGCACTGTCCGAGAATAGGTTCCGCCAGACCGCAGCATAGCCAAAGCCGATGACCAGAAAGACCGGCAAGATGACCTCAAGCAAAGCCGTCATCAGCGCCGTCCCGGGGCAAAATTTTTCGTGCGAAAAATTTTGCCCCCCGGGCGACCGCGCGCCAGCGCGGGCGCAATCCTATGGCACGTACGATCAGACATTCTGATCTTCATGAAATTTCATAGGTAATCGTCATACCGTCATGGGCCGGGGTGACATGATCCGGCGTCTCGGCGACCACGGTGACGTAGTCAAGATCGATATGCATGTTGGTCAGAACCGCACGCGCCGGCCGCACCCGCGTGATCCACTCCAGGGTCCTCTCCAGATGTGCATGCGTCGGATGCGGTTTGCGCCGCAGTGCGTCGATCACCCAGCAGTCCAGCCCGTCCAGCACCGGCCAGACCGGTTCGGGAATCTCCGAGACGTCGGGCAGATAGGCCAGATCGGCCACCCGAAACCCCAAGGCATCAATCGCGCCATGCGCGACCTTGAACGGTGTGAACGTGATCGCCCCGCCCGCGCCCTCGATGGTAAATGGGTCCGCATGGATCGACTGCAGATCCAGGATCGACGGATACGGGCTGTCGGCGGGCTGCACGAAGGCATAGCCAAAGCGCGACAGCAGTGCGTCTTGCGTGTCGGCATCGGCCCAGACCGGCAGCCGGTGGCGCAGGTTGAAGACGATCTGGCGCAGGTCGTCCAGCCCATGAACATGATCGGCGTGGGAATGGGTATAGACCACCGCGTCCAGCGTGCCGACATCCGCCGCCAGAAGCTGGGCGCGCATGTCGGGCGAGGTGTCGATCAGCACGCGGGTGGTGCCCTCGGGCGCCTCGCGGGTGACCAGCATCGAACATCGGGTGCGGCGGTTCCTGGGGTTCTCAGGATCGCAATCGCCCCAGTGGCCGCCCAGCCGGGGCACCCCGCCTGAGGACCCGCAGCCGAGGATTGTGAAGGTCAGCTGCGCCATCAGGGGGCTTTCCATGCCGCCGCCTTGGCAAAGAGGCGGTCGAAGTTTTCCGAGGTCTGGCGGGCGAAATCGGCATAATCCATGCCAAACACGTCTGCACCCACGCGTGCGGTATGCGCGGTATAGGCCGGTTCGTTGCGACGGCCCCGATGCGGCGGCGGGGCAAGATAGGGGGCGTCGGTTTCAACCAGAATGCGGTCCACCGGCGCGGTTGCAAAGATATCGCGCAGCGCCTGGCTTTTCGGGAAGGCGGCGATGCCCGACATCGACAGGTAAAAGCCCAGATCAAGCGCAGCTTGGGCCAGCCCGGCGCCCGAGGAAAAGCAGTGCATGACGCAGGTATAGCCGCCCGCGCGGTGCTCATCGGCCAGGATCCGGGCCATGTCATCATCGGCATCGCGCGCATGGATGATCAGCGGCAGGCCGGTCTGGCGCGCCGCCTCGATATGCACCCGAAGGCTTTCTTGCTGCACCGCCCTGGTCTCGCCGGTGTAGTGATAATCCAGTCCGGTCTCGCCAATCCCGACCATCTTGGGATGCGCCGCGATCCGGGTCAGGCCGTCGACCGTCGCCATCGGCTCTTCCTGCGCGCTCATCGGATGCGTGCCGGCGGCGTAGAAGACCGGCGCATGCGCTTCGGCTATGGCGCGCACGCTCGGCTCGTTCTTCAGCCGCGTGCAGATCGTCACCATGCGGGTGACGCCAGCCGTCTCGGCCCGGACGACGATATCGGCCAGTTCGCCCTCGAAATTCGGGAAATCCAGGTGGCAGTGGCTGTCGACGATTTTTGGCGAGTCTGGCATGAGGCTCCGCTACCGGGCGGAGAGGTCCGCCGCCGTCTGGTCGATCTTGAAAAGGATATCGAGGATGAGCGCGGCAGGGTCAAGGTTGACCGCCTTGGCATGACGCCCGCGTGCGCCGAGTACCTCGTGCAGTTCGGCCCAGGGAGGTGCGGTTTGAGTGCGGGGGGCGAGGCGGGTCAACAACTCGGCCTCGCCCCCGGCACTCATAC
>JBBKVJ010000390.1:0-3871 GCA_037968375.1 Paracoccaceae bacterium
CGCGCAGCGGCGCATGGCCATCGCCGACGACAACTCCGGCACCCGCTTCGGCTGCAACCTCGGTATCGTCGATCCCGTGGCAGGTCTTGTCCCAGTAGAACGGCCGCGTCACCATCTCGGCCAGCGCCTTCAGCCCGGCCAGCGTCGCCAACGGAAAATACAGATCGACGGTGAACGCCCAGGGGATCAGGTGCCGGTGCTTTTCGCCACGACAGGCCACCACCATCACCGCGAGGTTCACAACATAGGCGGTCAGCAAGACCACGGCGATGCCCAGCCCCGCCAGTGGCGGGATCGCACCCCGCAGTGGATGCGGCAGATCGAACACCAAAAGCCAGTAGGACCAGATCACCGGCGCCAGATAGACCGACAAAAGCGAGCCGCCGAACAGCACCTGCACGCCCAGAAACTTGCGCGGCCCCAAATCGCGCCACAGCCGCGCCGGATCGCGCATATGCACCACCCAGGTCATCGCGTAGCCCTTGATCCAGCGCGAGCGCTGCTTGACCCAGGGCCAGGGGCGCGAGTTCGCCTCTTCCTCGGTCACCGTGTCAATCAGTTCGGTGCGGTAGCCATGCCGTGCCAGGCGGATACCCAGATCGGCATCCTCGGTCACGTTATGCGCGTCCCAGCCGCCCAGTTTTTCCAGCGCCTCGCGCCGGAAGAACAGAGTCGTGCCGCCCAGCGGCACTGCAAAGCCCAGCTTTTCGATGCCGGGCAGGATCACCCGGAACCAGCTGGCATATTCCAGTGCGAAACACCGCGCCATCCAGTTCGAGCGGGCGTTGTAGTAGTCCAGTACGCCCTGCAGGCAGGCCACGTCCGGCCCGCGCTGGTGAAACCGCGCCACGACCCGGTGGATCTGGTCAGCGGCGGGCGCGTCCTCGGCATCATAGACGCCGATGATCGAGCCCCGGCAGAACTCCATCGCGTAGTTCAATGCGCGCGGCTTGGTGCGCAGGGTCCCTTCGGGCACCGTCACCACGCGCAGCCAACGCGGCAGTGCGGTGGCCTTCAGCATGGCCGCCGTCATCGTGTCATTGTCCTCGGTTACCAGACAGATATCCAACAGCTCGCGCGGATAGCTGAGCCGCCCCAGCCGGGCCAGCAACCGCCCGGCAATCGCGGTCTCGTGGAACAGCGGCACCATGATCGACACCACCGGCAGCCGCGCGATAAGAGGCGGCGGGCCGGTCCGGTCGATCGCCTGGGCACCGATCCCACGATCTCGGGCAACGGCGATCAGGGCCGCGATGCGCAGCCCCATGTTGACCACCAGTGTCAGGACGGCAAGTCCGGTCAGCGCGGCGAATGTGGCTGTCGGGGCGGCGATATGCGCGCCGAGAAGGGTGCACAGCCCGGCCAGCACGTAGCGCTGGAACCGCCGCCCGTTCCAGACCCGGCAGCTTTCGTGCTCGGGCGCCCGGGTTTCGGCACGCTGCACCAACCGGCGCGAGCGCAACGCCAGAAGCGACTCCAGAATATCGGCCTCGGGCGCCACCGCCATCAGCGCCGGTCGCAACCGCGGTGGCAGTTCCTCGACCCGCCGCGCGAATTCCTCGGGCCGCGAGGTCACGATCACCACCGCCCCGCCAATATCACGCCACGGCAGGATCCGGTGTTTCAGGCAGGTCTCGGCGCCGATCAGGTCGATCAGCCTGGGGTCGGGCGGAGTCGCCGCCAGATCGACGATCCGGGCCTTCCACTGATCGGCAAGGGCGGCGTAAAGCTCGGCCTCGCTGACCATGCCATGGGTCAGAAGGATCTCGCCCAGCCGCACCTCTTCGCGGCCCTTCAGCGCCAGCGCGCGCAACAGATCGCCGGGATCGACGGCCCCGCGCGCGACCAGAAGCTGCCCGATCAGCGGCCCTAATGTGCGCGCGATGCGGGGCCGCGCCTGCGGAAATTGCCGCACTTCGGCGGACCGCACCAGATTGAGGGGCGCAAGGTTCATCGGCTTACTCGGATTATGTTTCCAGCAAGTCGAGGTCACATTTTTCTGGTTAACAGGTCCTTACCCAATCGCGGCGGAACCTAGGCATTATCAGGAATTCAACGCCTTAGGACTTAACGCACTGTTTCCATCGCCGCGACGAAGCGTTCGAAAAGGTAGTTGCTGTCCTGCGGGCCGGGACTGGCCTCGGGGTGATACTGCACCCCGAAGACCGGACGATCAGCCATCCGGATACCACAGTTCGACCCGTCGAACAGGCTGACATGGGTCTCGATCACGCCTTTGGGCAGACTTTGCGCATCCACAGTAAAGCCATGATTCATCGACGTGATCTCGACCTTGCCGGTCTCGAGGTCCTTGACCGGATGGTTGGCGCCGTGATGGCCGTGGTTCATCTTGATGGTCTGGGCTCCCAGCGCCAAGGCCAGCATCTGATGCCCAAGACAGATCCCGAAGAGCGGGATATCGGCGCGGTCCAGCACACTCCGGATCGTCGGCACCGCATATTTGCCGGTCGCCGCCGGATCGCCCGGCCCGTTCGACAAAAACACCCCTTCGGGGTTCAGCGCCAGCACATCCTCGGCAGTGGCCGAGGCCGGCAGAACCGTCACGTCGCAACCGGCACTGGCCAGACACCGCAGGATGTTGCGCTTGGCGCCGTAGTCGATGGCCACCACCCGGCGGCCCGGCGTCGTGCGCCGCACATATCCCTCGGGCCAGGCCCAGCGCATCTCGTCCCAGCGAAAGCTTTGCGCGCAGGTCACTTGGCCGGCCAGGTCCAGCCCGACCAGCCCGGGCCAGGCCCGCGCCCTGGCGACCATCGCCGCGATATCGAAATTGCCCTCGGGATCATGCGCGATCGTCACATGCGGCGCGCCCTGCTGGCGGATCGCGCGGGTCAGCCGCCGTGTGTCGATGCCACCCACACCGATCCGGCCCTGCCGCTTCAGCCACGCCGCCAGATCGCCGGTGGCGCGCCAGTTCGACGGCTCGGTCGGGTCCCATTTCACCACCATCCCGGCGGCAGCGGGCAGGGCCGCCTCGTCGTCTTCCTCGGTCACCCCGGTATTGCCGATATGCGGAAAGGTGAAGGTCACGACCTGCCCGGCATAGGACGGGTCAGTCATGATCTCCTGATAGCCGGTCATCGCGGTGTTGAAGCACAGTTCCGCCACATCCTCGCCAGTGGCGCCGAAACCCTGACCATAAAAGACGGTGCCATCGGCAAGCGCCAGACAGGCGGTGGGACGGGTCTCGGGCGGGGCGGTCATGGCAGCAACTCCGGGTGCACGGGTCGGGCGGAACCTAGGCATCCACAAGAGCGCGGTCAAGGTCATGATGCCCTTTAGGTAACGTAGCGTTTTCAACAAGTTAGCCAAAAATCCCCCGGTTGTGCCTGCCACACCGCCGCTGTATCCTGAGGCTTCCGGCCTTCGCCGGGCACAGGCGGATCATGGAACTCAAGGCACGTATCTTCGAAGAGCTGAAAGCGGCGATGAAGGAAAAGAATGCCGGGCGTCTCTCGACGCTGCGACTGATCAATGCGGCGATCAAGGATCGCGAGATCGCGCTGCGTGGCCAGGAAGGTGCCGATTCCGGTGTCAGCGAGGCCGAAGTGCTGGCGATCCTCGGCAAGATGGTCAAGCAGCGCCAGGAAAGTGCCCGCGCCTATGAGGAAGGCAGCCGCCTTGAACTGGCCGAGCGCGAGCGTGAAGAGATCGGCGTGATCGAGGAATTCCTGCCGCGACAGCTGGGCGACGATGAGGTCGAAGCCGCACTCGATGCCGCGATCGCGGAAACCGGCGCCGCCTCGATCCGCGACATGGGCCGCGTGATGGGGGCGTTGAAGGCGAAATACACCGGACAGATGGATTTCGGCGCGGTAGGTGCGATGCTGAAGGCGCGCCTGAGCTAGGC
>JBBKVJ010000391.1:0-7916 GCA_037968375.1 Paracoccaceae bacterium
CGTCAGGTCGCAACTGCGCCACCGCCCCGGCATCGTAAATCTCGGGCAAAAGCGTCACCGCCCCGCCGCAACACTGCTGCAACGCGGGCCCCAGCGGCAGCCGGTCAATCGTCGCCCGCGTGTCACCCAGCACCTCCCCTCCTCCTTGTGGGGAGGCGGGCTGCACCATCTGCGCCAGCAATGCGCGCGCCCGTGCCGCCGCCTCGTATTCCAAGGCACCACCGCCGATGGTGCCCGACTGCCCGCCGTCCCAGACCAGCATCGCGGCCCCGGCCTCGCGCGGAACCGACCCTTTGGCCCCGGCGACCACGATGCGCGCGACGCGACCCTCGCGGGCAACGGCGGTCGTCAGATCGTTCAGGTCAAAGCTCATGCCCGCCCCTCCTGCCGCTTCACCGCCCAGAGCACCCGCTCTGCCGTGGCGGGCGCATCAAGTGCGGGGTAGACCGAGCCATCACCGCAGGCCGCGACCGCATCCGACAGCGCCATCAACGCTGAAATCCCCAGCATGAACGGCGGCTCGCCGACCGCCTTCGAGCGATAGATCGTGTCCTCGCGGTTGGCGCCGTCCCACAGTGCCACGTTGAAGATGCGCGGCCGGTCCGAACAGGCGGGGATCTTGTAGGTCGACGGCGCATGGGTCCTGAGCCGCCCCTTGCCGTCCCAGATCAGTTCTTCGGTGGTCAGCCAGCCCGCGCCCTGGACATAGCCGCCCTCGATCTGGCCGATGTCGATGGCCGGGTTCAGCGAGGTGCCGCAGTCATGCAGGATATCGGTGCGCAGGATCCGGTTCTCACCGGTCAGCCGGTCGATCACCACCTCGCTCACCGCCGCGCCATAGGCGAAATAAAAGAACGGCCTCCCGCTCCCCTTGATCCGGTCCCACTCGACCTTGGGGGTCTTGTAGAACCCGGTCGCCGACAGGCTGACACGGCCCGCATAGACCTGTGCCGCCGCCTCGGCAAAGCTGTAGTCGGCGTCACCCACCAGAACCCGCCCGGCCTCGAATCGCACTTTGGACGGCACGCTTTGGTGCATTTCGGCCAGATATTCCGCCATCCGGTCGCGGAGCGTGTCGCAGGCCGCCTTGACCGCCATGCCGTTCAGGTCCGACCCCGAAGACGCCGCCGTCGCCGAGGTGTTGGGCACCTTGGCAGTGTCGGTCGCGGTGATCTTGACCGCAGCGACATCCACACCAAAGCCCGACGCCGCAACCTGCGCCACCTTCTGGAACAAACCCTGGCCCATCTCGGTGCCGCCGTGGTTCATGTGGATCGAACCATCCTGATAGACATGCACCAAGGCGCCCGCCTGATTGAGATGCGTCAGCGTGAACGAGATGCCGAACTTCACCGGGGTCAGCGCGATGCCCTTCTTCAGGATGTCGTGCCTGGCGTTCCAGGTCTGCACAGCAGCGCGCCGCGCGGCGTAATCCGACGACTGCTCCAGCGCCTCGACCATCTCGTGCAGGATGAAATCCTCGACTGGCATGTGATAGGGCGTCGTCTCAGCGCCTTGCGGATCGGGCATTTCAGCCGCCTCTGCCACCGCATCAGCCGACCCTCGCGAGGCCAGATCGGCGGTCATGTCGGCGACCTTTGGCTTCTTTCGGTCGGAAATATTCTCGGGCGGGCGCGCAGCGCGGGGGGCAGACAGCCCGCCTCTGTCGGTATCCGTCGCCGCGCGGTAGAAATTGAGGCGCCGCACCGCCAGCGGGTCGCGGCCCACGGCATGGGCGATGTGATCCATCACCCGCTCGATGCCCAGCATGCCTTGCGGTCCGCCAAAGCCGCGATAGGCGGTGGCCGACTGGGTGTTGGTTTTCAGCCGGTGGCTGACGATCTTTGCATGGGTCAGGTGATAGGCATTATCGGCATGCAGCATCGCCCGGTCGGCGACCGGCAGCGACAGGTCCTGCGCCCAGCCGCAGCGGCAGTATTGCTCGAAGATCAGGCCCAGGATACGGCCTTCGGCATCCACGCCGACCCGGTAGTCGATGCGGAAATCGTGGCGCTTGCCGGTGATGGTCATGTCGTCGTCACGGTCGTAGCGCATCTTGGCCGGGCGTCCGGTCAGTCGTGCCGCCACGGCGCAGGCAACGGCCAGCGCGTTGCCCTGGCTTTCCTTGCCGCCAAAGCCGCCGCCCATCCGACGAATCTCGACGCGGACGGCATTCATCGGCAGGCCCAGGGCCTCGGCCACCTTGTGCTGAATCTCGGTCGGATGCTGGGTCGAGGAATGGACCAACATGTCGCCGCCTTCCTGCGGCAGGGCGAGGGCGGCCTGACCTTCGAGATAGAAGTGCTCCTGACCGCCCATCTCGATCGAGCCTTCGATCACTCTCGGCGCGGCGGCCAGTGCTGCCTCGGCATCGCCCTTGGCATAGATCCGCGGGCCTTCCTCAAAGCGGCTGTCGGCCGCCATTGCTTCGTCGATGCTCAGCAGCGCGGGCAGTTCCTCGATCCCGATCTTGCCCAGACGTGCCGCCTTGCGGGCGGCGAGATGGGTTTCGGCAATAATCAGAAAGATCGGCTGACCGACATAATGCACCGTACCGGTGGCCAGTAGCGGCTCGTCATGCGCCGAGGGCGAGACGTCGTTGGCATGCGGCAGGTCCTCGGCGGTCAGGACCGCGACGATACCGGGTGCGGCGCGGGTTGCGTCAAGATCAAGCGATGTGATCTTGCCATGCGCGACCTCCGAAAGGCCGAAGGCCAGATGCAGCGTGTTTGCAGGCACCGGGATATCGTCGACATACCGTGCCTCGCCCGCTACATGCAGGGGCGCGGCGTCATGCGGCAGTGGTTTGGCGACGGTCATGGCGCCACCTCCAACACGCTGGTGGGCGTGCCTTTCAGATCGTGGAAGTAGCGCAGCAGGAGGTTCCTTGCGGTCTCGAGCCGATAGTCGGCCGAGGCGCGCATGTCCGAGAGCGGCGTGAAATCTTCGGCAAAGGCGGGCAGGGCCGCCTCGACAGTGGTTATGGTCCAGGCCTTGCCCGCAAGGGCGGCCTGCACGGCGTGGGCAGGTTTCGGAATGCCCGCCATGCCGCCGAAGGCGATCCGTGCGATGGCGACCTTGCCGTCCTTCACGCTGATATTGAAGCAGCCGCAGACGGCGGAAATGTCCTGATCGAAGCGCTTGGATATCTTGTAGCAGCGCAAGGCCGGGGCCTTGGCGGGAATCGTGACCGCCTCGACGAACTCGCCCGGGCGCCGGTCCTGCTTGCCATAGTCCAGAAAGAAGCTTTCCAGCGACATGTCGCGTCGCGCTCTTCCCCGGCGCAGATGCAGCGTCGCCCCCATCGCGATCAGCGCGGGCGGGCCGTCGCCGATCGGCGAGCCGTTGGCGATGTTGCCGCCGATGGTGGCGGCGCCCCGCACCTGTTCCGAGCCGTACCGGCGCAGCAGTTCGGCAAAACTTGGGTGGCTGTCGGTCACCGCCGCGCGCAGTGCCGCTATCGTCACGCCCGCGCCGATGCGCAGCTTGTCGCCCACTGGCTCGATCCGTTGCAATGCCTCAAGCCCGCCGAGGAACGCCACGGGGGACAGATCGCGCAGGCCCTTTGTCACCCAGAGGCCGACATCGGTGGCGCCCGCGATCAGTGTGGCGTCGGGGTGGGTGGCGAACCAGTCGGCGAAGCTGTCGAGGTTGCGCGGGATCATCACCGACGTAGGGGGGCTGTCTGCCCCCCGCGCTTCGCGCCCCCCCGACGGTATTTGTGACAAAAGGAAGCCGGGATCGTCTCTGATCCAGTCCGGGATCGGCGCCTGCACGGTAGCCTCGGCGGCGCGGATGATCGGCGCGTAGCCGGTGCAGCGGCAAAGGTTGCCGGCCAGCTGGTCGTCGTGGTCGGTGGCGCCGTTCAGATGGGCTGTGGCCATCGAGACCGCAAAGCCGGGCGTGCAAAAACCGCATTGCGAACCGTGATGGTCGACCATTGCCTGTTGCGCGGGGTGCAGTTCGCCCTTCGGGCCTTTCAGGCCTTCGACGGTGCGCACCGCGCGGCCATGCAGTTGCGGCAGGAACAGGATGCAGGCGTTCAGTGCGCGGGCCGCACCCCCCGCGTCGGTGACCATCACCGTGCAAGCGCCGCAATCGCCCTCGTTGCAGCCTTCCTTGGTGCCGGTCAGCCCGCGCCGTTCGCGCAGCCAGTCCAGCAATGTGCGCGTCGCGGGTTCGCCTGTGATGGCAACCGGCTCTCCGTTCAGCAAAAATACGACCTCGGACATAGCCTTGGCCCCGCCACCTTCTCCTCCTGCGGATTTACCGCTTGGCGCCGACCCGATGTGGCGTAAAGCCGGGCGCTCATTGATTGCGGGCAAGGAAATCGGTCTTCTGGCTGTTTGGCAAGCGTGATGGCATCCGGCCCGCGCGAAAGAGTTTCAGGAAATCCCGAAGAATGGGCGGCATTTTGCCGTGATTGCGAAGAATTGCCCCGCGGCGATCCTGCAGCGATCCTGCGGCGATGGGCGTTCGGGCTTCCGCCCGGGGCGCGTCCGGTCTAGCGTCGGCCCATGTCCAGAACGCCCCGTTTCATCCACCTGCGCGTCCACACCGAGTATTCGCTGCTGGAAGGCGCGGTCCGGGTGAAATCGCTGCCGGATCTGGCGCGCAAGGCAGGGATGCCAGCGGTGGCGATCACCGATACCAACAACATGTTCGCCGCCCTGGAGTTTTCCGTCGGTGCAGTGGCGGCGGGGGTGCAGCCGATCCTTGGCTGTCAGGTGGCGCTGACCTTTGAGGCGGCAGAGCCAGGTGGCAAGCCGCGCGATCCCGCACATGTCGTGCTGCTGGCGCAGGACGAGGCGGGGTATCTGAACCTTCTGAAGCTCAACTCGTGCCTTTATCTGGGCAAGGATGGGCAGGTGCCGCAGGTCACATCGGACCAGCTTGCGGCGCATGCGGGCGGGCTGATCTGTCTGACCGGCGGGCCTGACGGGCCGGTGGGGCGGCTATTGCGCGCGGGCCAGCGGCCAAAGGCCGAGGCACTGGTGGCGCAATTGGCGCGTGCGTTTGACGGGCGGCTCTATGTCGAATTGCAGCGCCATCCGGGCGAGGCCGGTGTGCTGCCGCAAGCCGAACGTGAGACCGAGCGCGGGCAGGTCGAGATCGCCTATTCGATGGGCCTGCCGCTGGTCGCGACCAACGATGTCTATTTCCCCAAGGCCAGCATGTACGAGGCGCATGACGCGCTGATCTGCATCGCCGATGGCGCCTATGTCGATCAGCAGGCGCCGCGCCGGCGGTTGACGCCGCAGCATTATTTCAAGTCGCCCGAAGAGATGGCCACTTTGTTCGCCGATCTGCCCGAGGCGTTGGAGAACACCGTCGAGATTGCCCGGCGCTGTGCCTATGCGGCCGAGAGGCGCGCGCCGATCCTGCCGAAGTTCGCCGATGACGAGGTCGAAGAACTGCGCCGTCAGGCGCGCGAGGGCCTGTCCGCGCGGCTGGCGGTGATCGTGCCGTCGGCGGAGGTGTCGGAATCCGAGGCGCGGCTGGAGTTCGAGCGGGGCGTCATCGAACAGATGGGCTTTCCGGGCTATTTCCTGATCGTCGCCGATTTCATCCAGTGGGCGAAGAAGAAGGGCATTCCGGTCGGGCCGGGGCGCGGCTCGGGGGCGGGTTCTCTGGTCGCCTATGCGCTGACGATCACCGACCTCGACCCGTTGCGCTACGGTCTTCTCTTCGAGCGATTCCTGAACCCCGAGCGGGTCAGCATGCCGGACTTTGATATCGATTTCTGCATGGACCGCCGCGAAGAGGTGATCCGCCATGTGCAGGAGAAATACGGCCGCGACCGGGTCGGGCAGATCATCACCTTCGGCGCGCTTTTGTCCAAGGCCGCCGTGCGCGATGTGGGCCGCGTGTTGCAGATGCCTTACGGGCAAGTCGACAAGATCTCGAAGATGATCCCGGTCGAGGGGGTCAAGCCGGTGTCGATCGAGGCGGCCCTCGCGCAGGAGGAACGGCTGCGCGAGGCGGCGCGGTCGGAGGAGGTGGTGAAGCGGCTTCTGGATTACGGGATGCAGCTGGAGGGGTTGCTCAGGAACGCCTCGACCCATGCCGCCGGTGTGGTGATCGGCGACCGGCCGCTGGATGAGCTGGTGCCTTTGTACCAGGACCCGCGCTCGGACATGCCCGCGACCCAGTTCAATATGAAATGGGTCGAGGCGGCGGGGCTGGTTAAGTTCGACTTTCTGGGGCTGAAGACGCTGACGGTGATCCAAAACGCGCTTGACCTGTTGCGGCTGCGGGGGGTGGAGATCGACATTACCACGATCCCGCTGGACGACACGAAAGCCTACGAGCTTTACGCCAGCGCCAGGACGGTGGCCGTCTTTCAGGTGGAAAGCTCGGGCATGATGGATGCGCTGAGGCGCATGAAGCCGACGGTGATCGAAGATATCGTGGCCTTGGTGGCGCTTTATCGCCCCGGCCCGATGGAGAACATCCCGGCCTATTGCGAGGTCAAGAACGGCCTGCGGAAGCTGGAATCGATCCACCCGTCCATCGACCATATACTTGAGGAAACCCAGGGCATCATCGTCTATCAGGAACAGGTGATGGAGATCGCCCAGGTGATGGCGGGCTACAGCTTGGGTGGTGCCGATCTTCTACGCCGGGCGATGGGCAAGAAGATCGCCGAAGAGATGGCCAAGGAGCGGCCGAAATTCATTGACGGCGCCGTGGCCAACGGGGTGACCAAGGACAAGGCAGGCGAGGTTTTCGACCTGTTGGAGAAATTCGCCAACTACGGTTTCAACAAATCCCACGCCGCCGCCTATGCCGTGGTCAGCTACCAGACCGCCTGGCTGAAGGCGAATCACCCGGTCGAATTCATGGCCGCCGTGATGAACTGCGATATCCACTTGACCGACAAGCTGGGCACCTATGCCGATGAGGTGCGGCGCGGGCTGGAGATCGAGATCGTGCCGCCTTGCGTGAACCGGTCCGAGGCGCTGTTCAGTGTCCGCGACGGTGCGGTTGTCTACGGGTTGGGTGCCTTGAAGAATGTCGGCGTCGACGCGATGCGCCTGATCGTCGAGGGGCGCGGCGAGACGGCCTTTGCGACGCTCTTCGATGTGGCGCGGCGGGTCGATCTGAAACGGGTCGGCAAGCGGCCGCTGGAGATGCTGGCGCGGTCGGGCGCCTTCGATCAGCTTGACGGCAACCGGCGCCGGGTCTTTGACGCGCTCGATCCTTTGGTCGCGTTTTCGGCGGCGGTGCATGAGGATCGCGCTTCGGCGCAGGTATCTTTGTTCGGCGAGGCGGGCGAGGATCTGCCCGAGCCGCGCATCGCGCCCATCGAGGATTGGCTGCCGGGCGAGCGGCTGGCGGAAGAACACAAGGCGGTGGGGTTCTATCTGTCGGGTCATCCGCTGGACGACTACATGGGGGCGTTGAAGCGCAAGGAGGTCTTGACCTTTGCCGAGGTGGCTAAACTGGCCGAGCGTGCGCCTGTTTTAAAGAAGATCGCCGGAACGGTCGCCTATCGGCAAGAGCGCAAGAACGCCAAGGGCAACCGGTATGGGTTCATCGGGCTGTCCGATCCAACGGGGTTGTTCGAGGCGATGGTGTTCTCTGACGTGCTGGACGCGACGCGGCAGTATCTCGAACCCGGCATGAACGTGGTGGTGACGGTAGAGGCGACGTCCGAGGCGGAACAGTTGCGCCTCTTGGCCCGCTCGGTGGTGCCGATCGATACGGTGGTTGGGGATGCCGGTGGCTCGGGTCTGCGCGTCTTCGTCGACAGGGCCGAAGCGGTGGCCTCCGTCGCAGCACTGTTGCAGCGCGCCAAGAAGGAGATGTCGTCCAAGATGCGCGGGCCGGTGTCGTTGTGCCTGATGGCGTCCGACCTGCCGGGCGAGATCGAGGTGACGGTGGGCGAGGCGCTGCCCGTGTCACCGCAGATC
>JBBKVJ010000392.1:0-16656 GCA_037968375.1 Paracoccaceae bacterium
CTGCGCGGCGGCGGCCTCAAGATGACGGTTGAGACCACCGAGGCCGGCCTGCAGATCTACGACGGCGACGCCGGCGGCGGGATCGCGCTCGAGGCGCAAAACTGGCCCGGCGCCGCGCACCACAGACACTTTCCAAGTGACCTTCTCCGCCCCGGCGAAACCCTGACGCAGATCACCCGCTGGAGCTTTGCGCGATAAGGTGCAGCAGTATCACCCGCCTGCACGCGCACCCCGGAACCAGGCGACAATCGCCTCTCTCTCGGCGTCTTCCATGTAGCTCAGGTTCGCCGGTGGCATCGCATGGCTGACGCCCGCCTGCAGGTAGATCTCGCGCGCATGCCGCGCGACCGCTTCCGGCGTATCAAGATGCACCCCTTTCGGCGCCCACCATAGCCCTTCCCAGCCCGGCTCGGCGGCGTGACACATCGAGCAGCGGCCCATGACGATGTCGGACACGGCATCGAAGCCTTCGGCCTCGGCAAATCGCAATGCCGAGCCGCTCAGCGCCGCTTCGCCGCCTGCCTCGGGCGCCTTCAGCGTCGACAGCCAGGCGATGACGACGAACAACAGCGCGGTGACCGCCCAGGTCCAGGTCGGATTGCCGTTGCGGGAATGCACCGAGTTGAAATAGTGCCGGATCGTCACCCCCATCAGGAACACCAGGCTGGCGATGACCCAGTTGTAGTGGCTCGCAAATGCCATCGGGTAGTGATTCGACAGCATCAGGAACAGCACCGGTAGTGTCAGATAGTTGTTATGCGTCGAGCGCTGCTTGGCGATCTTGCCATATTTCGCATCCGGCACCCGCCCCGCCCTGAGGTCGTCCACCACGATGCGCTGGTTCGGCATGATGATCAGGAAGACGTTGGCCGACATGATCGTCGCGGTGAAGGCGCCAAGATGCAAGAGTGCGGCACGTCCGGTAAAAACCTGCGTGTAGCCCCAGGCCATGACGACAAGAATGACGTACAAAAACACCATCAGCCGGGTGTTGTCGTCGCCAAAGCGGCTTTTGCAGATAAGATCGTAGGCGACCCAGCCAAAGCCCAGTGACGCCAGCGAGATGCCGACCGCCTGCCAGACCGCCAGATCGGCGACGTTGGGATCGACCAGATAGAACTCGGCGCCGATGTAATAGACCAGCACCAGCATCGCGAATCCCGACAACCAGGTCGCATAGCTTTCCCATTTGAACCAGGTCAGATGCTCGGGCATCGCCTCGGGGGCGACCAGATATTTCTGGATATAATAGAAACCCCCGCCATGCACTTGCCACTCATCGCCATCGGCACCGCTGTCGGGCGGCGGATCGCGGCGCAGACTAAGGTCAAGCGCGATGAAATAGAACGACGACCCGATCCAGGCGATGCCGGTGATGACATGCAGCCAGCGGACGGCGAACTCTGCCCAGGCGCCAAGCACGACGAAATCATACATTTTCGGATCCCTCCCTCAGGTCATCGTCACGCTATACCGAAGCGCACCTTCCTGTTAATCTGATAAATGCTGCAAGACTTTCAAAGACACCCTGATAATCAACGGGCGGGCACGCGCATGGCCTACGTCAACAACATCCGGATGTTCGTGCGGGTCTACGAGCTGGGCAGCATGTCCGCCGCCGCACGCGATCAGCGCACCTCGCCCGCCGTCGCCTCGTCGCGGATCTCGGATCTGGAAAAGCATCTGGGCCTGCGCCTGTTCAACCGCACGACGCGCAGCCTGCAGCCGACCGATCACGGTCGCCTTTTCTATGACGGCGCGCTGAAAATCCTCGAAGCTATCGAAGCGGCCGAGGCGACGGTGGCGGACGCGGCGGAGAACCCGCGTGGCCCGATCTTTGTCGCGGCCCCGCTGGGCGTCGGGCGCCGTTTCATCGCACCGCACGTGCCCGCGTTCCAGGACGCCTATCCGCAGATCGAGGTGCGATTGCGCCTGTCGGACCGGATCATCGACGTGGCGGGCGAGGGCATCGACCTTGCCTTCCACCTGGGGCATCTCGAAGACAGCGCACTGAAACTTCGCGTCATTGCCGACTGCCCGCGCCTTTTGTGTGCGGCACCGGCCTATATCGCCAAGCACGGCGCGCCCGAAAGCGGCGAGGCACTGATGCGCGACCGGCATGCCTGCCTGAACCTGCGGTTTCCCGGCGCGCGCGAGTTCCAGTGGACCCTGACGACCTCCGACGGCCCGCGCCGCTATGAGGTGACCGGGCCTTATGAAAGCGACGACGGCGATGTGCTGACCGCCTGGGCGCTGGCCGGGCGCGGCATCGTGATGAAACCTTGGTTCGAAGTGGCTGAGCATCTGCGCTCGGGTGCGCTGGTGCCGGTGACCGAGGCCACCCCGCCACAGCCTGTGCAGCTGTCGGTCCTGATCCCGCACCGGCGGCTGCGCGACCCGAAGATCAAACTTTTCACCGATTTCATGGTGACCCGCTGCAAGGCCGAACTGGTCCGGGCGGTGGACGGCCTTGACCTGCCGCGCTGAACATGGGCCGGAGCTCTCCCGCCCCATGATGTGGGCCTTGCGGCCCCCGCCTCGGGTTGGGCATGGCGCCGCGCCAAGGCGCGGCGCGTCAGGGGGTTTTCCACCCCCTCTTCGCCCGACGGCGAATTCACTTCCGGAGAATATTTGTGACCGAAAGAAGCCGCAGCGGGTCAGCTGCCGCGATAGGTGGAATAGCCATAGGCCGACAGCAACAGCGGCACGTGGTAATGGGCGCCCGCGTCGCTGATCCCGAAGCGGATCGGAATTTGATCGAGGAACACCGGTTCCGACCCTGCCTGCCCGGTGGCGCGCAGATAAGCGCCTGCAAAAAACACTAGCTCGTAGGTGCCCGTCGCGAACTGGCCCTGCGGCAGGATCGGCGAATCGGTGCGGCCATCGGCATTGGTCACGGTCTCGGCGATTTTCTCGTGACTGTTGCCGCTGACCCGGTAGAGCGCGATCTTCACGCCCTCCGCCGGGGTTCCCCGGGCGGTGTCGAGCACGTGGGTTGTCAGATATCCTTCGGCCATGCCGGGGTCCTTCCTGTCCTGATGCGCACCACACTGCGCAATCCGGGTGCAAAAGGCGACAGGGGCGACAGGGGAGAACGCCGGAAGGTCTTTCAATGAAATAATGAAAGTCAGCGGCATTCATTTGCGTTAGAAGAAAGTGGCGGAAGGGGAGGTCCGATCATGCAGCGCTATCCACGCGATTTCCAGGGCTATGGCGCCACGCCACCCGACGCCGCCTGGCCAGGTGGCGCCAAGGTCGCGGTGTCCTTGGTGCTGAATTACGAAGAGGGCGGCGAGAACAACATCCTGCACGGCGATGCCGCGTCCGAAGCCTTCCTGTCGGAAATCGTCGGCGCGGCACCCTGGCCGGGTCAGCGTCACTGGAACATGGAATCGATCTACGACTATGGCGCGCGGGCCGGGTTCTGGCGGCTGCACCGGCTGATGGCCGATCTGCCGGTCACCGTCTACGGCGTGGCCACAGCGCTGGCCCGCAGCCCCGAGCAGGTGGCCGCGATGCAAGATGCCGGGTGGGAGATCGCCAGTCACGGGTTGAAATGGGTCGAGCACAAGGACATGGCCGAGGCCGAGGAACGCGCCCAGATCGCTGAGGCGATCCGTCTGCATACGGAGGTGACGGGCGCGCGCCCGACCGGCTGGTACACCGGGCGCTCTTCGATGAACACGATGCGGCTGACCGCCGAGGCCGGGTTCGACTGGATCTCCGACACCTATGACGACGACCTGCCGTATTGGCTGCCGGTGGGCGACCGGCACCAACTTGTCATCCCTTATACGCTTGACGCCAACGACATGCGGTTCGCAACGCCGCAGGGGTTCAACACCGGTGAGCATTTCTTTCAGTATCTCAAGGACGCGCTCGACTGCCTGATCGCCGAGGGCGAGGATGGCCGCGCCAAGATGATGTCGGTCGGCCTGCATTGCCGCCTGATCGGGCGCCCGGGCCGGGTGATGGGTCTGAAACGGTTCCTGGATTACGCGCGCGACAAGGGCACCTGGTTCGCCACCCGTGGCCAGATCGGGGCGCATTGGGCCGGCCACCATCCACCCGACCCGCGCGAGCGCCCCTCTACGATGGATCAGGCCACCTTCACCGCCCGCTTCGGCGGCGTCTTCGAACATTCCCCCTGGATCGCTGAACGCGCCCACGCGCTGGAGCTTGGCCCCGCCCATGACAGCGCCACCGGCGTGCACAACGCGCTGGCGCGAATGTTCCGCTCGGCCAGCCGCGCCGAACGCCTTGGCGTGCTGACCGCCCACCCCGACCTTGCGGGCAAGCTGGCGCAGGCCAAACGCCTCACCGCCGAAAGCACCGCCGAACAGGCGGGTGCGGGACTTGATGCCCTGACCGATGCCGAACGCGCCAGCTTTGAACAGATGAACACCGCCTATGTCGCCAAACACGGCTTTCCGTTCATCATCGCAGTCCGCGACAACACCAAGGCCTCTATCCTCGACGCCTTCCAGTCCCGCATCGCCAACGACACCGATACTGAATTCGCCACGGCCTGCCGCCAAGTCGAGCGCATCGCCCTGCACCGCCTGAAGGACATGGCTCTATGACCAACTACTACGCCCCGACCGGCGGCCTGCCGCCGCAATCCGCACTCCACACCGGGCGCGCGGTTTTTACCGAGGCCTATGCGGTGATCCCGAAAGGCGTGATGTCGGATATCGTGACCAGCTACCTGCCGGGCTGGACAGACACCCGTGCCTGGATCATTGCGCGGCCCCTAACCGGATTCTCGGAAACCTTCTCGCACTACCTGATGGAGGTGGCACCCAAGGGCGGCTCGAATGCCCCCGAACCCGAGAAGGGTGCCCAGGGCGTGATCTTTGTCACCCACGGCGGGCTGCAGATCACGCTTGGCGCCGTCAGCCACGACCTCGGCCCCGGCGGATATGCCTATTGCCCGCCCGGCGCACTGACCCGCGTCCGCGCCACCGGTACCACTGCGGCCCGCTTTCACTGGGTCCGCAAGCTTTACGAACCCGCGCCGGATATCGACGCGCCCACCGCCTTCGTCACCAATGAGACATCCATCGCCCCAACCGTGATGCCCGACACCGGGGGCAGCTGGGCCACGACGCGCTTCGTCGAACCGAATGACCTTAGCCATGACATGCATGTGACGATCGTCACCTTCCAGCCCGGCGGCACGATCCCGTTCGAGGAAACCCATGTCATGGAGCATGGCCTCTACGTGCTGGAAGGCAAGGCCGTCTATCGGCTGAACCGCGATTGGGTCGAGGTCGAGGCCGGCGATTACATGTGGCTGCGCGCCTTCTGCCCGCAGGCCTGCTACGCAGGCGGGCCGGGCCCGTTCCGCTATCTCCTTTACAAGGACGTCAACCGCCACGCCCGCCTGCGCGGCCCCGGCGCCTTCGGAGCGGCCAAACCATGACCGCATCCTTCCTTTTGTTCCAAATACCGCAGAGAATCCGGGGGGCAGCACGCCCCGGCCATGCCAAATGACCGACCGTCTGATCCGCCCCGAACCGCTGACCCCGGCGGCCTTCGCCCCCTTCGGCGATGTTCTCGACGCATCGGGCACCCCCGACAAGTTGATCAATCAGGATCTCTGCGGCCGTTTCCACGACCGGGCGAAACTCGATTTCGGCCCCGAAGGCCGCGCCGGGATCAGCATCTTCCATGCCGAACCGCGCAGATTGCCCTACCGGATTGAGATGGTCGAACGCCATCCCGAAGGCTCTCAAGCCTTCCTGCCGATGACCGGGCACCCGTTTTTGGTCATCACCGCACCCGACGAACACGGCGCCCCCGGCACCCCGCGCGCCTTCCTGACCAATGGCGCGCAAGGCATCAACCTGAGACGCGCCACGTGGCACGGTGTCCTGACCCCGCTTCATGCCCCCGGCCTTTTTGCTGTCGTCGACCGGATCGGCGCCACCCCGAATTTGGAAGAACACTGGTTCGACAGGTCCTATACCGTCGAGCTTTAGCCCCGCGCGCGAGAACCATAAGAAAAGCGCGTTCACCAGCCACGGAGGGACACACACATGGCTGATACATCAATCGGAACACCGGAACAGTTGAGGGATCCGAACTACATGCCGCCACTGATCAAGGCGGTTCCCCTCGGCATCCAGCACGTGTTGGCGATGTTCGTCTCGAACGTCACACCGGCGATCATCGTCGCGGGTGCGGCGGGCTTCGGCTTTGGCTCGAACTCGCCCGACTTTCCGGCGCTGATCTACATGATCCAGATGTCGATGCTGTTTGCCGGCGTCGCCACGCTGATCCAGACCATCGGCATCGGCCCGGCGGGCGCCCGCCTGCCCGTCGTGCAAGGCACATCATTCGCTTTCCTGCCGATCATGATCCCGATCGTCGCAGGTCAGGGCGTGGCAGCACTGCCGATCCTGTTCGGCGGCGTCCTCGTTGGCGGCCTGTTTCACGCCTGTCTCGGCCTCTTCATCGGCAAGATCCGCTTCGCCCTGCCACCACTGGTAACAGGCCTCGTCGTCACCATGATCGGCCTGGCCCTCGTGAAGGTCGGCATCCAGTACGCCGCAGGCGGTGTTCCGGCGATGGATCAGCCGGAATACGGCAGCCTTCTGAACTGGTCGGTCGCCGGCGTGGTGATCCTTGTGACACTCGGCCTCAAGTTCTTCACCCGCGGCATGCTGTCGGTTTCGGCGGTGCTTCTCGGTCTGATCGCGGGCTATGTGCTGGCATGGGCGCTGGGCATGGTCAGCTTCGACAATGTCGGCCGCGCGGCGTCGTTCCAGATCCCCGCACCCTTTCCTTACGGGTTCGAGTTCTCCCTCGCCGCCGTCGTCGGTTTCTGCCTGATGGCCTTCGTCTCGGCGGTGGAAACCGTGGGCGATGTCTCGGGCATCACCAAGGGCGGCGCGGGGCGCGAGGCGACCGACAAGGAAATCGTCGGCGCCACCTATGCCGATGGTTTCGGCACCGCCATCGCAGGCGCCTTCGGCGGTCTGCCGAACACCTCGTTCAGCCAGAACGTCGGCCTGATCGCGATGACCGGCGTGATGAGCCGCCATGTCGTGACCATCGGCGCGATCTTCCTGATCTTCTGCGGTCTCGTCCCCAAGGTCGGAGCGGCAATCTCGACCGTGCCCATCGAGGTTCTGGGCGGCGGCGTCATCGTGATGTTCGGTATGGTCGTGGCCGCCGGTATCTCGATGCTGTCGGACGTGGCGTGGAACCGGCGCAACATGGTGATCTTCGCCATCGCACTGTCGCTGGGCCTCGGGCTGCAACTTGAGCCGAAGGCGTTGCAGTATCTGCCCGACGCGATCCGCGTTCTGGCCACCTCGGGCATCCTGCCCGCAGCCCTGATCGCCATCGTCCTGAACCTGATCCTGCCCGAAGAGCTGTCAGACGAGTCGACAGAAGAGGTCTCGGGCGGCCATGCAGGCCACGGCGGCGGCATGAAAAGCTGACCTAAGAAACCTGCGAAAGAAAGGGCTCCCATCCGGGGGCCCTTTTTACATCCGCCGCGCCACATCCAGCATCCGGTTGGCAAAACCCCATTCATTGTCATACCAGCCGAACACCCGGGTCATGCCGCCCTTGGTCACATGGGTCTCGGGCAAGGCCATCACGATGGATTGCGGCGCCTGCCGCAGGTCCGATGACACCAGCGGTTTGGTCACCGCGCCATATAGCCAGGGCCGCGTCCGAACCGCTTCTGCCAAAGCGGCATTCACCGCCGCCACATCCGGCACCTCGCGCAACAGCAGCGACAGGTCCACCGCCGATACACTGGCTACCGGCACCCGAACCGCACGGCCCTCGACCCGCCCCGCCAGATGCGGCAGCACCAGATCGGTCAGGCTTTCCGCCGAGGTCGAGGTCGGCACCAGGCTCAAGGCGGCTGCCCGGCTCCGCGACAATGGCCCGCCACGCGGCGCGTCGATGGTGGGCTGGCTGCCGGTATAGCAGTGGATCGTCGTCATCCAACCGGCTTTGATCCCGAAGGCCTCATCCATCAGCCGCAACAAGGGCGCCAGCGCGTTGGTCGTGCACGACGCGTTCGAGACGATGCGCTGCCCCGAAAGCCGCTCGTCATTCGCACCCAAGACCACCGTCAGGTCTGCCGTCTCGCACGGCCCGGAAATCAGCACCTTGCCCGACCCCGCCGTGATCAATCGCTCGGCCCAGTCACGCTCGACCGCCTTGCCGGTGCAATCCATAACCAGGTCTATCCCGGTCAGATCGCGCGCGCCCAGATCGTGTTCGGCGGTAAATGCCACCCTGCGCCCGTCCAGCACCAGCGCCCCGTCGCGTTCCTCGACCCGACCCCGATACAGCCCGAAGGTGCTGTCGAACTCAAACAGATACGCCGCCGTCTCAAGCCCGCAAATATCGTTTACACCGACGATCTCGATCTCCGGCCAACCGCCGCCAGCCCAGGCCCGCAGCACAGACCGGCCAATCCGCCCGAAGCCGTTGATCAGAACCCGCATCGCTTCCTCCAACGAAAAAGGGCAGCCCGAGGGCCGCCCCACCGTCCCGAAATTCCACGACCTGTCAGACGTCGACCTCGATCGCCACGCCCTTGTCGCGTGCAAGCTGCACCGCCGCCGCCGCAACCGCAAGGTCTTGCAGCCCGACACCAGTGCCGTCGAAGAGCGTGATCTCTTCGGCGCTCCCACGGCCCTTGTGGGTGCCGTTGACCACAGCGCCGATCAGCGCGATGTCGGCCTCCGCGATCAGCCCCGCCGCCACCGCATGCTGCGCCTCGCCGATGCTGACCGATTGCGCCACCTCGTCGGCGAAGACCGTCGCACGGCCCAGAAGTGCGGCCTCGACCTCCTGCTTGCCCTTGGTATCGGTGCCCATGCAGGCCAGATGCGTGCCGGGCCGCACATGGTCGGCCATCAGACTAGGCGAGAACGCCGAGGTAATGGTGATGATCACATCGGCCTGGGCGCCAAGCTCCTCCAGCGACACCGCCTCGAACGGCAAGCCAAGCTCGGCCGCTGTCGCCCCCAGCTTGGGCAGCATGTCGGGGTGATAATTCCAGGCCACGACCTTCTCGAACTTGCGCTGCATCACCGCCGCGCGCAGCTGGAAATGCGACTGGTGCCCGGCGCCGACCATGCCCAGCACCTTCGCATCCTTGCGCGCCAGATGCTTGATCGAAACCGAAGACGCCGCCGCGGTGCGAAGTGCCGTCAGAAGGTTGCCGCCCACCATCGCCGCCACGCGCCCGGTATCGGGATCGAACAAAAACACCGTCGACTGATGGTTGATGATCTCGCGTTTGACCAGATTGTTCGGCCAATAGCCCCCGGCCTTCAACCCCAGCACCATACCCGCCTTGTCGAACCCGCCCTTGAAGCCATAAAGCGCATCCTCATGCCCGATAGCCTCGCGTACGACGGGAAAGTTAGTGGCATCCCCCGCCGCCATCGCGCCAAACACCGCCTCGACGGCTTCGAACGCCGCCTCCGCCGAAATCAGCCCGGCAATCTCGCGCTCTGCTACGATGAACATCCCGGTTCCTCCTGTCAGACGATGGGCGGCCAATGCGAGCCGCCCGTATTTCATATCGGCTCGAATACGCCCGCCGAAGGCGAAGATTTTTCTGCGAAAAATCTTCCGCCCGGACCGACCCGCGCGCTGTCAGTAAGCCTTGCCGCGTGCCGAAACCGGCCACACCACCTCGACCTTGCCGCCGCGCACACCGACATACCAGTCGTGCACGTTGCAGGTCGGATCGCAATGGCCCGGCACCAGCTTCAGCTTGTCGTTGACCTTCAGAACCCCCTTGGGGTCCTCGACCACGCCATGCTCGTCGGAGCATTTGACGTATTTCACGTCCGTGCGGCCATAGATCACAGGCAGACCCGAATCCACCGACTGCGCCTTCAGCCCGGCATCGACGATCGCCTTGTCGGCCTTGGCATGGCTCATCACCGTCGTCAGGATGAACAGCGCGTTTTCCCATTCGCCCTGATCGATCCGCTTGCCATCCTTGTCCAGGATGCGGCCATAATCGGCGTCCATGAACGCGTAGGACCCGCACTGCAATTCGTTGAACACGCCCGAGTTGCTTTCGAAGTAATACGACCCGGTGCCGCCGCCGCCGACGATATCGCACTCCAGCCCCTGCGCCTTCAGCCCCTGCACCGCGTCGGCGACCTGCGCCACGGCGATATCCAGCTTGGCCTTGCGGTCGGCGTAGCTGTCCAGATGCTGCATCGCACCCTGATAGGCCTGGATGCCGGCGAACTTCAGCCCCTCGGCGGCATCAATCCTCTTGGCGATATTGACCACATCCTGCGTCGTCGTCACGCCGCAGCGCCCCGCACCGCAGTCGATCTCGACCAGACACTCGATCTGGGTGCCATGCCGGACCGCCGCCGCCGACAGATCGGCCACGTTGTCGGGATCATCGACGCAGACCAGCACCCGCGCGCCCAGCTTCGGCATCCGTGCCAGCCGGTCGATCTTGGCGGGATCGGTCACCTGGTTCGACACCATCACATCCTTGATGCCGCCGCGCGCAAAGACCTCGGCCTCGCTGACCTTCTGGCAGCAGACGCCGGTCGCCCCGCCCAGTTTCTCCTGCAGCTTCTGCACGTCGACCGACTTGTGCATCTTACCGTGGGTGCGGTGGCGCATGCCGTGCGCCTTGGCATAGTCGCCCATCTTCTTGATGTTGCGCTCTAAGGCGTCGAGGTCCAGCACCAGACACGGCGTCTGGATATCCGCCTCGTCCATCCCCGGCAGTGCGGGGATGTCATAGCCAACTTCATAACCCTCAAGTGACGTTTGCTTGTTCATGGCATTTCCTCCTTACCCCTTCATCCAGGGCAGTTTGTCCAGATCGACGTTGCCGCCGGTGATGATGACGCCGACGCGTTTGCCCGCGAAGACGTCCCTGTTCTTCAGGATCGTGGCCAGCGGCACCGCCGAAGACGGCTCCATCACCACGCGCAGGTGCTTCCAGGTCAGCTTCATGGCGTCGATGATCTCTTGGTCGGACGCGGTCAGGATATCGCTCACGTGGCTCTTGACGAAATGCCACGTCAGGTCCTTCAGCGGCACCAAGAGGCCGTCGGCGATAGTCTTCGGCGCGTCGTCTGCGATGATCTTTCCGGCCTTGAAGCTGCGATAGGCGTCGTCGGCCTGCTCGGGCTCGGCGGCGATCACCCGGATCTCTGGCGCCAGCGTCGCAAGCGTCAGGCAGGTGCCCGAGATCATGCCGCCACCGCCGATCGGCGCCATTACGATGTCAAGCCCGGCGGTCTGCTCGACGAATTCCTTCGCGCAGGTGCCCTGCCCGGAGATCACGCGGGGATCGTTGTAGGGATGTACGAAATCCCCACCCGTCGCGGCCTGTACTTTCGCGAAGGAGGCTTCGCGCGACGAGGTCGAGGGCTCGCATTCGGTGATCTTGCCGCCGTAGCGGGCGACCGTGTCCTTCTTGGCCTGCGGCGCGGTTTTTGGCATCACCACGTTGCACGGGATGCCGCGCAGCATCGCCGCATAGCTGAGGCATGACGCGTGGTTGCCGCTGGAATGCGTGGCGACGCCCTTTTGCGCCTGCGCCTCGCTAAGTCCGAACACGGCGTTGGCGGCGCCGCGCACCTTGAAGGCGCCCGGCTCCTGAAAGTTTTCGCACTTGAAGTAAAGCTCGGCGCCGGTCAGTTCGTTGAGATAGTCCGAGGTCCGCACCGGCGTGCGCCGGATATACGGCTTGATCCGCTCATGCGCCGCGATCACGTCGTCAAATGTCGGAATCTCCATCTCGCTCGCGTCCTTCATCTCATGCCGCGACCGCCTTGGCCGCCCCCTTGGGGTTGCGATAGTAGTCCTGCGCCGCCGCAACGCCAGAGCCAAGCGTGATCGGAAACTCCAGATCGGCCATCACCATCTCGGCAGTCGCCAGCCCCGACAGCATCATGACCTCGGTCAGCGACCCCAGATGCCCGATCCGGAACACTTTGCCCGCAACTTCGCCCAGGCCGACCCCTAGTGCTACATCGTATTTCGTCGCGGCCAAAGTTGCCACCTTGGTGCCGTCAAAGCCGTCCGGAACGACCACCGCCGTCACCGTATCAGAGTAGAGCGAGGCGTCCACCGCGCAGGGCTTCATCCCCCAGGCAAAGATCGCCCGGCGCACGCCTTCGGCAATCCGGTGATGCCGGGCGATGACATTGTCGAGCCCTTCATCCAGGATCATCTCGCAGGCCTCGGCCAGACCGTTCAGCAGGCCAACCGCCGGTGTATAGGGATAGCCGCCCTTCAGATACGCCGCCCGCATGTCGCGGAAATCAAAGAAGGTGCGCGGCATCTTCGCCGCCTCCATCGCCGCCAACGCCTTGGGCGAGACACCCAGAATTGCCAGCCCCGGTGGCAGCATGAAACCCTTCTGACTGCCCGCCACGGCGATATCGACGCCCCAGTCGTCCATCCGGAACTCCATCGAGCCGATCGAGGACACACCATCGACGAACAACAGCGCGCCATGCCCGGCCTTGTCCATCGCGCGCCGCACACCGGCCACGTCCGACCGAACGCCGGTGGCGGTCTCGTTATGGGTTACCAGCACCGCCTTGATCTTGCCCGCCTTGTCGTCGGACAAAGCCGCCTCGAACGCATTCACCGGCGCCCCCTCGCCCCAGGGCGCGTCGATCTGCATCACGTTCAGCCCGTGCCGCTTGCACAGATCGATCCAGCGATGGCTGAACATCCCGTGCCGTGCGGCCAGAACCGTATCGCCGGGCGAAAGCGTATTCTGCACCGCCGCCTCCCAACCCGCCGTGCCGGTCGCGGGAAAGATGATGACCTCACCCGCCTTGGTGCGCAGCACCTCTTTCACTCCAACCACCGCAGGCTCGAATATCCGCGCAAAGCGCGGCGAGCGGTGGTCGATCGTTGCGATATCGCAGGCCTTGCGGATGCGATCAGGGATATTGGTCGGGCCGGGGATGAAAACCGGGTTTTGTGACATGGTGCATAGCCTCTTTATAGTGTGCCCCGGTTCTACGGCGCCCCGTCGCCTTTTTCAATTTTTTCGAAATTATTTTTCACAAGGCGGAAAAATATCCTACCCTATTGAACTAAAAGGAAGAATCCTTTTTCGCCCGCCGAAAGTCATGTCGCAGACCCCGGCGCACCGCAAAATACCCCACACGATCTGCAGGTGGCATCACACCCGCCTCCCTTGACTTCCCACCCCGTGCAAGGTGTATCGGCGCGACTTTCAAAACGCGCGACAAGGATACGCCCATGCACCCCTACCGCAGCCATACGTGCGCCGAACTGACCCGCGCGGATGTCGGCCAGACCGTCCGCCTGTCCGGCTGGGTCCACAGGGTGCGCGACCACGGCGGCATCCTCTTTATCGACCTGCGCGATCACTACGGCATGACCCAGGTCCTGGCCGATCCCGACAGCCCGGCCTTCAAGGATGTCGAAAAGGTCCGCAGCGAGTGGTGCATCCGCATCGAGGGCGAGGTAAAGGCGCGTGACGGCAGCCTGATCAACCCGAAACTTCCGACCGGCGAGATCGAGATCTTCGTCCACAAACTCGATGTCCTTGGCGCCGCAGACGAACTGCCGCTGCAGGTCTTCGGCGAGCAGGAGTACCCCGAAGAAACCCGCCTCAAATACCGCTTCCTCGACCTGCGGCGCGAGGCGCTGCACGACAACATCATGCTGCGTTCGCACGTCGTGAAATCGATCCGCGACCGCATGTGGGCCACCGGATTCACCGAGTTCCAGACGCCGATCATCACCGCCTCGTCGCCCGAAGGCGCGCGCGATTTCCTCGTGCCCTCGCGGCTGCACCCCGGCAAGTTCTACGCCCTGCCGCAGGCGCCGCAGCAGTTCAAGCAGCTGATCATGGTCGCGGGCTTTGACCGCTATTTCCAGATCGCCCCGTGCTTCCGCGACGAGGACCCCCGTGCGGATCGCTCGCCCACCGACTTCTATCAGCTTGATGTCGAGATGAGCTTTGTCGAGCAATCGGATGTCTTCGCCGCCGTGCAACCGGTGATCCAGGGTGTCTTCGAGGAATTCGGCGGCCGCCCCGTTGATCCCGACTGGCCGCAAATCTCCTACGCCGATGCCGCCCTTTGGTACGGCACCGACAAACCCGACCTGCGCTGCCCGATCAAGATGCAGGTGGTCTCCGAGCATTTCGCAGGCTCCGGCTTCGCGATCTTCGCCAAGCTTCTGGAGCAGGACGGAACCCAGATCCGCGCCATCCCGGCCCCCGGCGGCGGGTCACGCAAATTCTGCGACCGGATGAATGCGTTTGCTCAGAAAGAGGGCCTGCCGGGGATGGGATATATCTTTTGGCGCGAGGCCGAAGACGGCTCGGGCATGGAACCCGCAGGGCCCCTGGCAAAGAACATCGGCCCCGAGCGCACCGAAGCGATCCGCCAGCAGCTTGACCTCAAGGTCGGCGATGCCGCCTTCTTCCTCGCGGGCAAGCCCGAGCAGTTCGAGCGTGTCGCAGGAAAGGCCCGCACCGTCATCGGCGAGGAGTTGGGTCTGACGGATACGAACCGCTTTGCCTTTGCCTGGATCGTCGATTTCCCGATGTACGAAAAGGACGCCGAGACCGGCAAGATCGACTTCAGCCACAACCCGTTTTCGATGCCGCAGGGCGGGATGGCGGCGCTGCAGGGCGATCCGCTGGATGTCCTCGGCTACCAATACGACCTCGCCTGCAACGGCTACGAGCTGGTCTCGGGGGCAATCCGCAACCATCAACCCGAGATCATGTTCAAGGCGTTCGACCTGGCGGGCTATGGCAAGGATGAGGTCGAAAAGCGCTTTGGCGGGATGGTCAACGCCTTTCGCTACGGCGCGCCGCCGCACGGTGGGTGTGCGGCAGGCATCGACCGCATCGTGATGCTGCTGGCGGATGAGGCGAATATCCGCGAGGTCATCATGTTCCCGATGAACCAGCGCGCCGAAGACCTGATGATGAACGCGCCCTCGGACCCGACGAACGAGCAGCTGCGCGACCTCGGGCTGCGGGTGTTGCCGAAGGAGGGCTAGGCGCTCAGTCCTCCAGACTGTCCGCGACCTTCTTGTCGACCAGCTTGCGCTCTTCGGACTTTCTCGCCTCGAACCGTGCGCCATAGCCCGCGATCTCGGCCTCCGGGATCACCTCTTTCGCGCGGGTGAAGACCTCGTCTTCCTCCTCGTCGATATGGTGTTCGTAATCATGCCGCCGCGTCTTGAACCTGGTCAGCCAGCCGGGCGAGGCCATGTCCATCTCGTTCAGCTCTTCCATCAGATCGTCCAGCTGCTGGTGTTCATGCACCGAATGCCGCGCCGCATCCTGACCCCAGGTTTTCGAGATCAGCTTGGACTAAAACGTCTCTTCCTCGGCGGCGGCGTGCGATTTCACCTCGTAGTAGAATTTGCGCCACGACTCCTGCCGCTCGGTGCTGTCGCCGCTGGTCCCGGCAATATGCTCCAGCAGCGCACGGTGGTCGTCATGGTCGGATTTGATCGCATCATAAATCGAAGGCATCGGAAATTCTTCCCTTTGGGTCAATAATCGCGCCTGTCCCAACGCCAATATGCACCGACTGTTCCCCGAACGCCCAGACGAAGCGCCCAGCCCGGAACAGCCGCGCAGCGGCCCGGGCAGCGGCTGACCGCCCCCATGGTCAGCCGCTACGGTGACGTTGGTGCGACGAATAACGTCATCCGAGGCTCAACCATAATGCGGCGACCTCAGCGACGCAGCGGCAGCCCGCGGTCATCCGCCGCCCTCGGTTCCGCCAGAGGCAAGATCGATTCCAGCCAGCACAAATCTGCGCTAGCCTGCGCCCGAGACAACAAACCCCGGAGCTTCGCAATGTCGGCAAGTCACGATCCCAACGCCGCGCTTGAGGGCTGGCGCCCGCCACACCGCCCCGACCGCGCGGCCAAGATCGGGCGTTATGTCAAGCTTGAGCCTCTGCACCCCGGTCATGCGCCCGAGCTTTTCGCCGCCTGCCGGGGCGCCGATGCGATGTGGGACTATATGCCTTACGGTCCTTTCTCTACCGAGAGCGAACATGCCTCGTGGATCAGGCAGAACGCACCCGGCGACGATCCACTGTTCTTCGCGCTGCGCGATCTGGTGGCCGACCGCGTCGCTGGCGTCGCAAGCTACCTGCGTATCCAGCCCGAGGCAGGCAGCATCGAGCTGGGCCACATCGCGCTGTCGCCTTCCTTGCAGAAATCCCGCGCCGCGACCGAGGCCTGGTTCGTGATGATGGATTGGGCGTTTTCCGCCGGTTACCGCCGCTTTGAATGGAAATGCAACGCCGCCAACCTGGCCTCGCGCCGCGCCGCCGAACGGCTGGGCCTCAGCTATGAAGGCATCTTCCGGCAGGCCGCCGTCATCAAGGGCCGCAACCGCGACACCGCCTGGTTCGCCGCGATCGACGGCGAGTGGCCATCCCTGCGGGACGCCTACAATCGCTGGCTCGACCCCGGCAATTTCGACAGCTACGGCCGCCAGCGCATCAGCCTGTCGTCGCTGACCCACCCCCTTCTGGTCACCCGCGACCCCGCATTGGCCTAGGCTCGGGCAGGTCCGGCGCAGCACACGCGCTGTCGTCAATCCGAAGGGGCGCGGAGGTTCCGCGAATGCCCGGTCGTTCTGACCAGAACCGGCGC
>JBBKVJ010000393.1:0-19103 GCA_037968375.1 Paracoccaceae bacterium
ATGGGAGGGGGGGCGTCGCCCGATGATGTCGTCACTCGGCCGCTTCCCCCGTGGCGTCCCCGGCGGCGTCCTCGGTCAAGCCGATGAATCCGCCCGACTGCCGGGTCCAGTAGCGCGCATAGAGCCCGCCTTGCGCCAAGAGCGCCTCATGCGTGCCTTCTTCCACGATCCGCCCGTCGTCCATCACCACGATCCGGTCCATCTCGCTCAGCGTCGACAGACGGTGCGCGATGGCCAGCACGGTCTTGCCCTGCATCACCCGCGCCAGCGCGGTCTGGATCGACGCCTCAACCTCGCTGTCGAGGGCACTTGTCGCCTCATCCAGCACCAGGATCGGCGAGTTTTTCAGGAACGCCCGCGCCAAAGCGATGCGTTGCCGCTGCCCGCCCGACAGCTTGACCCCGCGTTCGCCCAGATGCGCCTCATAGCCCTTGCGGCCCATGTGGTCGGCCAGCTTGGGGATGAACTCATGCGCCTCGGCACGCTGCGCCGCCTCGATCATCTCGTCCTCGATGGCATCGGGGCGCCCATAAAGGATGTTGTCGCGGGCCGAGCGGTTGAACATCGCGGTTTCCTGGGTGACCATCGCGATCTGCCGCCGCAAACTTTCCTGCGTCACGCCGCGTATGTCCTGCCCGTCGATCAGAACCGCGCCCTTTTCAGTGTCGTAAAGCCTGAGCAGCAGCGCCACGAGCGTCGATTTCCCGGCCCCCGAAGCACCGACGATGCCGACCTTCTGGCCGGGCTTGATGGTCAGCGAAATATCCTCGATGCCGCCGGATTTCCGGCCATAGGCAAAACCCACATCGCGAAACACGATCTCGCCCGTTACCCGACCCAGCTCGGCCGCGTCCGGCTGATCCAGCAGCGTGTAGGGCGGCGTCAGGGTGCGGATGCCGTCCTCGATCTCGCCGATGCTGGCGTAGATCGACATCAGCGTGAAACTTACCCAGCCGGTCATCTGCGCAATGCGAATGGCGATGGCGCCCGAGGCCGCGATTTCGCCCGGGGTGGCGGCACCACGCGCCCAAAGCATCAGCGTGCCGCCGACCAGAATCACCGGCAGCACCCCCGCCAGTGCCATCAGCGCCAGCCGGAACCAGGCCGAGACGATGCCGAAATCCAAAGCGCGTTCGCGGTACCGGCTCATGCTTTTCAAGGCGGCGCGGTCTTCGTGATCGGCATGGGCGAACAGTTTCACCGTCTTGATATTGGTGATCGTGTCGACGACCTGCCCGGTGACATTGGCCCGCGCCGCCGCCCGCGCAGTCGAGGTGGACCGCACCCGCGGCATGAACAGCCGGATCAGAAACAAATACAGCACCAGCCAGACCATCAGCGACAGCGCCGCCCAGCCATCGACGGCCAGAAGGAAGATCGCCGAGCCGATGATCGAGGCCAGCGCGAAGAACACCGTGTTGATGACCTCGGTCACCACATCGGTCACCGCCCGCGCCGTCTGCATCTGCTTTTGCGCCAACCGCCCGGCGAAATCATTGTCGAAGAACGTCACCGCCTGGCCCAGGGTCCAGCGGTGGATGCGGCTGAGGACCTGCGGCAGCACGTTCGGCGCCACCCAGACCGATTGGGTCCGCGCCGAGGCCCCGAACGCCAGGGGGCGCAGCACCAGATAAAAGCCGACAAAGCCTGCGATCAGCCAGAAGTGCTGATTGAAGAACGCGCCGGGATCGGTGCTGATCGCCGCATCGACCACCCAGCCCAGCAGCAGTGCTGAGACCACCTCAAGCGTGCCGGCAAAGGCCGAAATCAGCCCGGCCACGATCATCACCGCCCAGGAACCGCCCAGCGCCCAGCGAAAGAACGCGCCCAGCGTCGCGGGTGGCGCCGCGTCGACGGTCTGGAACGGATCAAACTTCACTCTGCCGCCTCCTCTGTCCGGATAAAGCCGCCGGATTGCCGGGCCCAGAACCGGGCATATAGCCCGCCTCCGGCCAAAAGCGCATCATGCGTGCCTTCCTCGACGATGCGGCCCTGATCCAGAACCACGATCCGGTCCATATGCGCGATGGTCGACAGCCGGTGCGCGATGGCGATCACCGTCTTGCCCTGCATCACGCCGTACAGCGTCGACTGGATCTCGGCTTCGACCTCGCTATCCAGCGCACTCGTCGCCTCGTCCAGCAGCAGCACCGGCGCATCTTTCAGGATCGCGCGGGCGATGGCCACCCTCTGCCGCTGCCCGCCGGACAGTTTCACGCCGCGTTCCCCAACCCGTGCCGCATAGCCGCGCCGCCCTTCGGGATCCTGCAACTCAGTAATGAACGCATGCGCCTCGGCGTGTTTTGCGGCATCGATCATCTGCTCACGGCTGGCATCGGGGCGGCCATAAAGGATGTTTTCGCCCACCGAACGATGCAGCAGCGAACTGTCCTGCTGCACCATGCCGATTGCCCGCCGCAGGCTTTCCTGTGTCACATGCGTGATGTCCTGCCCATCGATCCGGATCGTGCCGCCCTCGGGGTCGTAGAACCGCAACAACAGCTTGACGAGGGTCGATTTGCCGCCCCCCGACCGCCCGATCAGACCGACCTTTTCGCCCGGTTCGATGGTCATGCTGACCCGGTCCAGCCCACCCGATCCACGCCCGTAATGATGCGAGACCGCGTCAACCTCAATCCGCCCCGCGCGGAACTCCAGCGGTTTGGCCCCGGCCCGGTCGACCAGCAGCACCGGCTGGGCAATCGTCTCCATTCCCTCGGCAACGACGCCGAGCGAGCGGAAGAAGGTCGAAAGCGCCCACATGATCCAGCCAGTCATCGCGTTCAGCCGCAGCGTCAGCGCCGACGCCGCCGCGACCACGCCGATACTGGCCGACCCCGCCATCCAAAGCCAAAGCGCCCAGCCGACAACGCCGACGATCAACAGGCCGTTCAGGAACACCAGCACGACATCCATGACCGTGTAGATCCGCATCTCGGCCGCGAACGTCGTCTTGGTGTTCTCGATCGCCTCCTTGGCATAGGACAGCTCGCGGTCGTGATGCGCGAACATCTTGACCGAATGAATGTTGGTATAGGCATCGACCACGCGGCCCGTGACCTCGCTGCGGGCATCCGAGGCCGCCTGACTGGCCGGGCCGACACGCTTCAGCGTCCAGTGCACCAGGACGCCATAAAGTGCGAACCAGATCAGCAGCGGTACCGCCAGTTCAAGGTCAGCCTGGGCCAGCAGCACCAGCGCGCCCAGAAGATAGGCCAGCGCATAGGTGATCGCGTCAAAGACGTGAAACACCGCCTCGCCTGCTGCCGGTGGCGTCTGCATGATCCGGTTGGCGATCCGTCCCGCGAAATCGTTTTCGAACCAGCCCACCGACTGACGCAGCACATGGCGATGCGACCGCCAGCGGATCAGCGTGCCGAAGTTCGGCATGATCGCGTTGTTCAAGAGCAGCACATTGACGCCCTGCAATACCGGCCTCAGCAGCAAGATGAAAACGGCGGCCAGAATCAGTTCGGTGCCATGGGCGGCCCAGACATCCTGCGGGGTGCCGTTCGACAGAACGTCGATGACACGGCCCATATACCAGATCAGCCCGATTTCGACGGCGGCGACCAGGATTGACGACACGGCGGTGATCCAGAACAGCCGCCGGAACGGCACTGAATAGTCGCGCAGAAACGGCCAGAGGCGTGTCGGCGGTGTGTCGGTTTCGGGGTAGTCGGTGTAGGGATCTACGAGGTTTTCGAAATAGCGGAACATGGAAGGCGCTTTCTTAAAGCGATATGGAACGGCATGGCGAAGCGGCGCTAGACAGGCCGCCCGAACGGGATCGGACCTGTCAATGCAGGTACTTGGGGATCCCGTAAACCATGGCGAACTCCTTCCGAGATGTGGGGGTGACTTACAACATGACGGCGCGCGTGTCACGCCCCCGGGGCCGGAAAATCAGCGCAAAAGCGCCGCGCGGGTCAACGTGAAATCCGAGGCGATCCAGCGCGTCTCAAGCTTTTTGAGCGCTTGGCCCAGTGCGGCGCCTTCAAGACCAGGCCTCAGATCGGCGGATGTGATCGGAAACTGCGCCGCAGCGCCGCGTTTGGCGTCAGCCTCGGCGGCTTCGCCCGGGGGTGTCCCGATCAGCGCCGCGCGTACAAGGATCGCCGAAATGGCCGCTTCTGCGCCCAGCCGATAGCCCAGCTCGGCCGCGCCTAGGTCAGACAGTGCGCCTTGTCGCATGGCGGCAAGGCGTTTGGCCTCATCTCGGCTCAGCCGCAGCGCTAGGGCGGGATCGGTGCCGCCCAACACCGCGAGACGCCGGATCGGGTCCGGCGCGCGCTGCACCTCGGCCTCAAGATGCACCAAGGGCGCCAGCGCGGTGCAGTCCGCACCCGGTAGCGCCCGTGCCAAAGCGCCAGCCTGTGCCATCGCGGCGACCGAAGGTGCCGGGTCGGGTGCGGCCAGCAGCTTTTTCATCTCGGCGCCGATCCGTTCGTTCGAAAGCGTGTCTATCCCAGCGGAATTGGCGGCACAGGCGGCCAGACCATCGGCATCAAGACCGGCCCCGGCATCGCCATACCAGGCATGAAAGCGGAAGAAACGCAGGATCCGCAGGTAATCCTCGCGGATACGGTCTTCGGCGGCGCCGACGAACCGCACCCGGTGCGCCTGCAGGTCGGACAACCCGCCCAATGGGTCGATCACCTCGCCCGCCGCCGTCGCATAGAGCGCGTTCATCGTGAAATCCCGGCGCGCGGCGTCATCCTCGATCCGATCCGAAAACGCCACCACAGCGCGCCGCCCGTCGGTTTCCACGTCGCGGCGAAAGGTCGTGACCTCGATGCCCGCGCCCGCCGCCACAACAGTCACCGTGCCGTGGTCGATGCCGGTTGGCACCGGCTTCAACCCGGCCCCTATCGCAAGCTCGATCACCCGCTGGGGCAACGCATCGGTGGCAATGTCGATATCGCCCGGCGGCAGCCCGAACAGCGCGTTCCGGACCGTACCGCCGACAAACAGCGCCTGATGCCCGGCATCCGTCAACATCGCCAGCACGGCGCGCGGTCCCGGTGCCGTCAGCCAATCGGCGGCGATCTTCACGGCGTCATCCTTTCGGCCAGCCCACGCAGAATCCGCGCCGTCGCGCCCCAGATGTAATAGGGGCCATAGGGCACGGCGTAATAATACCGGCGCTCGCCCCGCCAAAGCCGCGACTCGATGACGTAATTCGCCGGATCGGTGACATGGGCCAGCGGCACGGTAAAGACCTCGTCGACCTCACCCGCCTCGGGAACGGGGCGAAAAGCGGCTCTGATCCAGCCTAAAACCGGGGTTACGGTGAACCCGGTGACCGTCTCATGGCTCGGCAATGTACCCAGAACCTCAACTGCACCCCGCGCCAGCCCGACCTCTTCCTCGGCCTCGCGCAAAGCCGCGCCAACCGGGCCATCATCGCCGGGGTCGACCTTGCCGCCTGGAAACGCGATCTGGCCCGGGTGGTGCTTCAACCGTGACGAGCGCCGGGTCAGCACCAGATACGGCGCACCGCCCTGATCAAGACAGGCGACCAGCACACCAGCGGCGCGCAACACCCGCCCCTCGGGCAGCACGACACCCGGGTTCAGATCGAAATCCGAGCTTGCGCCGCCCTTGGCGCGAGACGCCCGGGCTAAAGCCTCACTGGGGCTCACCCGCGCCCCCTTCAGCCTCGAACCCCAGCGTTTCAGGCGCAAACTCGTAATGCGCGCCGCAGAACTGGCAGTCGGCGGTGACGATACCGTCGTCAGTGGTCATCGTCGCGATATCCTTGGCCGAATAGATCGACAGCGACTGACGCACCTTGTCGGGCGAACAGGTGCAGCCAAAGCTGACCGGCTGGGCATCGAAGACACGCGGGGTTTCGTCATGGAACAGGCGCACCAAAAGGTCGGTCGGCTGCACCTCGGGCCCGACCAACTCCAGCTCTTCGACGGTATCCAGCAGCATGTTGGCGCGGGCCCAGTTTTCTTCCGCCTCGCCGTCAAGGATATCGCCTGCCTTCAGAAGCCCGGCTTCGCCCGAACCGCCATCGACAGCGACATGCGGCGAGGCCTTGGGCATATGTTGCAGCATCACGCCCCCGGCGCGCCAACCGTGGTGCCCGCCAGCAAGCACAGACTGCCCGAAGGTCAGCGCGAACCGGGTCGGCAGCTGTTCGGACTGCGCAAAATAAGTCTCGGCGCAGGACGACAGCGAACCGCCCTCCAAAGGCGTGATGCCCTGATAGGGCACCATGCCGTCGCCCTGGTCGATCAGTACCGCGAAATAACCGTGACCGATCTGCGCGAAGGGCTTGGCTCCGGCGTCCAGCCTTTCGGCGTCATAACTGGCCCAGGCGCGGATGCGCGCCGGGGTGCCATCGTCCGTCGGGCCGAAATAATCGGTGGCGATCAGCCGGATCGGGCCGTCGCCGCGAATTTGCAAGGACAGTTTCCAGCGCAGCTTGATGGTCTGGCCGATCAGCGCTGTGATCAGCGCCGCCTCGGCCACCAGCGCCTCGACCGAGGCCGGGTAATCGTGTTGCGCCAGCACCTTGTCGAGCACGCCATCAAGACGCGCGACACGGCCGCGAACATCGGCGCGATCCAGTTCAAAGGGCAGGACGGTATCGTCCCAGGCGATCTGGCTTCCGAGCGACATGAGGTTTCCTTGGGCAGCGGCCTTTGGCATGAGGGGGACTATATAGGTCCGGGCGGGCCGACACGGAAGGGTGGCAGAACATGCGGCGGTTTGGCGAGGCTGTGACAGCGGGGCAGCGCTATGTGGCCCGGCCCGGTGCCTATGCGGTGCTGATCCAGGGCAGCGATGTCTTGTTGACCCATCAGGCCGAGCCCGAGCCCGAGTTCCAGCTGCCGGGCGGTGGCATTGACGCGGGCGAGCAGCCGCTGGCAGCGCTGCACCGCGAGATTCTCGAAGAAACCGGTTGGTCGATCGCCCTCACCCGCCGCCTGGGCGCCTATCGCCGCTATGTGTTCATGCCGGACTACGATCTCTGGGCCGAAAAGGTCTGCGCGATCTACCTCGCCCGCCCGATCCGCCAGCTTGGGCCGCCGACCGAACCGCATCATATCGCGGTGTGGTCACCGCTGGATCAGGCCGCCCGGATCGTGACCGACCACGGCGCGCAGCATTATTTGCGGCAGCTAATGCCCTGAGGGGCCGCGATATTCGAACAACACGCCCGAGATATCGTCGCCCATGTCGCCGTCACCGGCAAAGCCCTGCACATCCCAGACCAGCGCCTCAAGAAAGGTCACGCCGCGCATCGACAGGTTTTTTTCGGCGAATCGCAGGACGCCGTCTTCACCCAGTTCCTCGCCCGCAGAATCAGCGGCCTCGGTCAGACCGTCCGACACCAGAAGCAGCCGGTCACCCGGCGCCAGTTGCAGTTCGACCCGCGCATAATCCGCATCGGGCACCAGACCCACCGGCAAGCCGCCGTCGCCGATCACCTCAAGCGCGCCGCCTGCACGCAAGATCACCGGATGCGGGTGGCCCGCCTGGACCAGACTGACCTTGCCGGTATCAAGGTCCGCCACCGCGTAGATGCAGGTGAAATACTGATCGACCTGCATGGTTTCCAGGACGATCCGGTTCATCCGCGCCGCCACGACGTCGGGCGCAAAGGCTTTGGCCCGGTCACCGCGACCGATGTCCATCGCAAGGTTGCCTTCGGGTGTCGCGCTGGTGAACATCCCCGCAAGCCGTGCCGCCAGCATCGCCGAGGCAACGCCATGACCAGAGACGTCGATGGCGTAGAATGCCAGCCGCCCGGGCCCAAGCAGGAAATACCCCACCAGGTCGCCGCCGACATGGCCCGACGGACGCAGCATCACGGCAATCTCGGCGGTGCCGAAATCACGCTGGCGTTCGCGCACCAGGGTCATCTGCAGCTTGCGCGCCTCGATCAGATCGCGGTCTAGCGCTGCATAAAGCCCGCTCATCTCGGTCAGCGTCGCGTTGACCAGGCGGTTCTTCTCGGTCAGTTCACGCTCCATCTTCAGGATGCGCTCGCCCGCGATCATCCGCGCGTGCAGTTCAGCGGCATTGACCGGCTTCGCCAGAAAATCATCCGCGCCGACCTCAAGCCCCTGAGCCACCTCGGATTTCTCATTCTTCGCGGTCAGCAGGATGAAATAGCCATAGCCTTCGTGCGGCAAGGCGCGGAAGGCGCGGCAGAGGTCAAGCCCGTTCATTCCGGGCATCATCCAGTCGCTCAGGACAAAATCGTAGGGTTGCGCGGTCACCAGCGCCAAAGCCTCGGTGCCGCTGCCCGCCTCGTCCACCGAATAGCCCCAGCGCTTGAGCGACGCCTGCAGGATCTTGCGCTGCACGCGGCTGTCATCGACGATCAATACCCGACGCCCCGGTCCGATTTCCGGATCGGCGAGATCGTTCAGGTCGTTCTTCAATGCGCCCACTTTAATTTCCCGGGTTGGCTTTTGCCCATTTGCACCGCCACGCCTTAAGGTCGGATGAATGTTAAACTTGCACCTATTCCCCCTGCGGTCAGTCACGCCCCGTTAACGGCGCCGACGCTACCGTCTGCCTTATGGGGGCCGGCACTCCGGCGAGGTGGAACATGATTGATTGGGATAGGGTGGCCCAACTCAGGGATGAGGTGGGTGCGGAAGACTTCGCCGAAGTGGTGGAGTTGTTTCTGGAAGAGGTAGAAGAGGTGACGGGGCGGCTTGCAAAAGCGCCCGATCCAAGCCGGTTCGAGGATGATCTGCACTTCCTGAAGGGAAGTGCTCTGAACCTCGGCTTTGAAAGGTTCGGGGTGCTTTGCCAGGATGGCGAACGCCGGGCAAAGCGGGGCGAGGCCGAAACGATCGAGATCGCGCCGATTCTAGAGTGTTACGCGGCCTCGCGCAGCGTATTTTTAGAAACCATCGCCCGGCGGGCGGTCGCCTAGATCTGCAAACCGGCATGTGCCCGGTCGGCGACGCCGCAAAGCGGCCGGTCGCCTCGGCAAGCGTCACTGACGCGCCAAGGCCGTCAACGCATCCCCTTGCGCGACGCTGCCGAGCGGCAGGCGTTACCGCGCACCTGCCCGCCGTCAACCAGAGGGGTGCGGCGAGCGCACGGCGCAATTCCGCGCAGATTCTGCTGCAGGAAACAAAATCGCTATGCCCGCTGGGGATATGATCCTAACTTGTCCGCGATGATAACCGTACAAGTCCGATTTTCGGTCTTGCCGGTTCTGCCCATTCCAATGTGAGGGAACTCCGATGAAATCTGCTTCGAACAAATTGCTTGGCGCGGTAAGCGCGATCGCACTCGGGATCGCGCCAGTCGCGGTTGCCGCAGTATCGTTTACCCTGGCAACCGCCGACTTGGCCGCCGCCGCCGGAAACGGCAACGGTGGTGGTAACGGTGGCGGCAACGGTGGCGGTAACGGCGGCGGTAACGGTGGCGGTAACGGTGGCGGCAAGGCCGACAACGGTGGCGGCAATGGCGGCGGCAACGGAAACAGTGGCGCCCGCAGCCAGCGGAGTGGTGGCAACGAGACCGCTACGCGGGTCAACCGGGGCAATGGCGGCGGTAACGGTAACGGCGGTGGGAACAAGAGCGGCAGCAACGGTGGCGCCACGGCTCAGAACGGGGCCAAAGCCAATGGCACGCACCCAAGCGCCCTGGGCAATATGAACGGTGCCCTGAATGCGAACATGAATGCGGTTCTTGCGCATATCCGCAACGGCAACACCAATGGCCCGGTCGGCCACCTTGCCGCACTTGCGGTGGCAGATGCCGGTGCGGCCAGTGCGGCCGAGCTTCTCGCGTCTCCGTACGCGGCCGAATATGTGGCGCTCGATGCCGCGCTGGCGGCTGCGGGCTATGATGATCTGGCGGCCTACCAGACTGCGGTAGCGGCCGATCCGGCGAATGTCGATGCCGGGATCGACGCGGCGATCGGGGCCGTGGGGTCGACAGATCTCAGCACCGCGCTTGGCGATGCTGGGTATGAAAACCTGACAGCCTACGAAGATGCGCTTGCGGTCGATCCTGCCGCCGAAGACCCGACAATCGAGGCTGCGATTGCCGGCCTTGGCGTGGTTGACCAGACTGCGTTTGACGAAGTTCGCACCGCTCAGGAAAGCCTTGATGGCGTCGCGGATGCCGAACAGGCGATCCTCGACTACTGGAACAAGAACGGCGATGCCGATCCGAATGTCACCACCGCGGAAGAGCAGGCGCTTCTGGACCAGCTGTACGCACGTCTCGATGGTTTTGAAACCGAGATCGCCGATACGATCGGTACTGAAGAAACCGTCGAGGAAGTCGCTGAAGTCGACGTGGTTCCCGAAGACGAGGTGGCCCTTGACGACGAGACTGTCGATCCGCTTCTGATCCTTGTGGAATGAGGCTACGCCGCCCATTAGGGTGAAGATGTGACGAAGGGGCGGTCGATGACCGCCCCTTTATTTCTATACGCCATTCGCTATTGATCGGGTCGGTCCTTGTCGCTGCGCAAAACTACCGGTACACCGCAGCGCCATGAATTCCCTCGCGGAAAGAGGTCGCCCATGCCCGCCCCGAAGAAAGTCGTCCTCGCCTATTCCGGCGGTCTCGATACCTCGATCATCCTGAAATGGCTGCAGACCGAATACGGCTGCGAGGTGGTGACCTTTACCGCCGATCTGGGCCAGGGCGAAGAGCTGGAACCGGCGCGCGCCAAGGCGGTGACGCTGGGGATCAAGCCCGAGAACATCCATATCGTCGATGTGCGCGAGGAATTCGTGCGCGATTTCGTCTTCCCGATGTTCCGCGCCAATGCGCTGTACGAGGGGCTGTATCTACTGGGCACCGCCATCGCGCGCCCGCTGATTTCGCAGCATCTGGTGCGGATCGCGGCAGAAACCGGCGCCGATGCGATTTCGCATGGCGCCACCGGCAAGGGCAACGATCAGGTCCGGTTCGAGCTGTCGGCCTATGCGCTGAACCCAGGCATTCGGGTGATTGCACCGTGGCGCGAATGGGATCTATCCTCGCGCACAAAGCTGCTGGAATTCGCAGAGAAAAACCAGATCCCGATCGCCAAGGACAAACGCGGCGAGGCGCCGTTTTCGGTCGATGCGAACCTTCTGCACACCTCGTCCGAAGGCAAGGTGCTGGAAAACCCGGCCGACGAGGCGCCCGCTTATGTCTACCAGCGCACGGTTGCGCCCGAGGATGCACCCGATACGCCCGAGATGGTCGAGATTGCCTTCGAGAAGGGCGATGCGGTAGCGATCAACGGCGAGGCGATGTCGCCCGCCACGATCCTGACGCGGCTGAACGAGCTGGGCGGCAAGCACGGGGTGGGCCGTCTCGATCTGGTCGAAAACCGCTTCATCGGGATGAAATCGCGGGGGGTTTACGAGACCCCGGGCGGCACGATCTTGCTGGAGGCGCATCGCGGGATCGAACAGATCACGCTGGATTCGGGTGCGGGGCACCTGAAGGACCAGATCATGCCGCGCTATGCGGAACTGATCTACAACGGCTTTTGGTTCAGCCCCGAACGCGAGATGCTGCAAGCGCTGATCGACAAGAGTCAGGAACATGTGACCGGCACGGTCCGGCTGAAGCTTTACAAGGGCTCAGCCCGGACCGTGGCGCGGATGTCCGAGCATTCGCTTTATTCCGAGGCGCATGTAACCTTTGAGGAAGACGCCGGCGCCTACGACCAGAAGGACGCCGAGGGTTTCATCCGGCTGAACGCGCTGCGGCTGAAGCTGATCGCGACGCGGAACGCGCGGGTGAAGGGTTAAGGCCGTTCAGGCCAAGCGATGCTGCGCCAACGCTTCGTAATAGGGCTGTGCGGCCTCCACCAACCGCGCATACTCCCCCGCCACCTCCGGCAGTGGCCCCTCGGCCACCTCAAAGCTCGTCGACCGGTGCACCGCGCCATACCAATGCGACGCCCAGGCGCCATCCTCGGGCCGGCCTCCGGCGGGCCAGTGCAGCATCGAAGGCGTGAAGGAGATGCCCAGCGCGGTGCAGAGGTTTTCCAGTGATTCCCTGGGGTCGGCGCGGATATCGGCGCTGTCGATCACCAGCGGCGCCATGCCCTGCCAATCGGCGATCCGGTCGAACAGCGTGGCCTGCTGGACGAAGCCGAGATCGTCCAGGCTCGGGCCTTCCAGCTTTTTCGCATAGCTTGCCACCACCCGCGCCGGGTGCCGGATCAAAAAGACGTTGGCGCAGTCCCTTGCCCAGTCCAGCGGCATGCCCTCGACCATGTGATGCGTCATCAGCTTCATATAGAAATGCGGCTTTTTCCCTGAAACAGAGCCTGAAATGCGCGTCGCCACCTGTGCCGGATCGGTCTCGTGTGCCGCCAAAATCTCGTCCCGCATCGGATGCTTCGCACCAGTCGCGGCCAGGTAGGGCGCGTAGAACGGTTCGTCCAGAACCGCGCAATCGCCACGCGCTGCAAAGGCATACATCATCGCGGTCGAGAGGTTCCGCGGGCCGGACCACATGGCGATTTTCACGGGCTCACCAGCGCCTTGTAGAGCCCGCGCAAGCGCTCGGTCACCGGGCCGATCTGGCCGGTGCCGATCTGGCGTCCGTCGATCGACCCCACCGGGGTCTGCGCGCCAAAGGTGCCGGTCAGGAATGCCTCATCCGCCGAATAGGCATCGACCAGCGAAAAGTTCCGCTCAAACACCGGGATGTCGTTGGCGCGGCACAGGTCGATCACCTTTTGCCGGGTGATGCCGTTCATGCAGTAATCCCCGGTCGAGGTCCAAACAGCACCCTTGCGCAGGATGAAGAAATTGCAGGCGTTGGTGGTGTTCACGAAGCCATGCACATCCAGCATCAAGGCCTCATCCGCACCGGCCTTTTCGGCGGCAATGCAGGCCAGGATGCAGTTCAGCTTGGAGTGCGAGTTCAGCTTCGGGTCCTGGGTCATCGGCAAGCCGCGCAGATGCGGCACGGTGGCCAGCCTTATCGGACGCGGCAGTTTCGGGCGCGAATGCTCCATGATGATCACCGTGGTCGGGCCGGACCGCGACAGCGAGGGATGCTGGAACGGGCGATGTTTCACGCCCCGGGTGACCATCAGCCTTGCATGGGCGTCGGTTGTCATCGCATTGGCTTTTTGCGTCTCCATTACGGCGGAAATCACCTGGTCCGGGGTCCGCGCGATATCCAGATCAATGGCCTTCGCCGCCTCGAACAGCCGTGCGATGTGTTCGTCCAGAAACGCCCAGCGCCCGTTGTAAAGCCGGATGCCTTCCCAGACGCCATCGCCCAGCATGAAGCCGCTGTCGTAGACCGACACCAGCGCCTCGGCCTTCGGCTTGAGGGTGCCATTCACCCAGATCAGGATAGCCTCGTTGCGGGCGTCATCTTCGGCCTGATGAGTCGTCACGTCTGCCATATCCGCCTCCCGCTGCGGCGCGAGCCTAGGCGCGCGCGCGGGCGGAGCCAAGGGGCCGCATCACGCGAGCTTGACTTGCCTTGTGATCGCCACCGGCCCAGGTTTTCCCGCGAAAAGGGAGAGTTTCACATGTCTTTGATCCGTATCGCCGCCGCTATAGTCGCCCTTCTTGGCCTTACCCCCGCCGCCTGGGCCGAAAAGGCGCTGCTTGCCGGCGGCTGTTTTTGGTGCGTCGAGGCCGATTTCGAAAAGGTTCAGGGCGTACGCGGCGCGGTCTCGGGTTTTACCGGCGGCACCACGCGCAATCCTACCTACAGCGACGTTACCGGTGGCGGCACCGGGCATTACGAGGCGGTCGAGATCGACTTTAACGCCGGTCAGATCGGCTATGACCAGATCCTCAGCCTGTTCTTCCGCTCGATCGACCCGACCGATGACGGCGGCCAGTTCTGCGACCGGGGTGCCAGCTATCGCACCGCGGTTTTCGTGACAAATGCCCAGCAGCGCGCCACCGCCGAAGCCGTCAAGGCGCAGGCCGAGGCCGAATTGGGCCGCAAGATCGTAACGCCGATTCTGAACGCCGGGACGTTCTATCCCGCCGATAGCTATCATCAGGATTACTACAAAAGCGCGACGCTTATCGTGACCCGTTTTGGACCGCGTCAGAAAGCCACCGCTTACAAGCTGTACCGCGACGCCTGTGGCCGCGATCAGAAGGTCAAGCGGCTGTGGGGCGCAGCGGCACCGTTTGCGGGCTGAGGCTGATGCCGGGGCCGGGCGCAAAATTTTTCGGATGAGAAATTTTTCTGCCCGGCGTCGCTAGCCCAGCTTGCACGCGGCAATCGCCGCCATGTTCAGGATGTCGTTCACCGTCGATCCGGTCGGACAGATCTGGATCGACGCGCCGGTGCCCGACAGGATCGGCCCGATCACCGTCGCCCCCGCCATCTCTTGCATCAGCTTGACCGAGATCGACGCCGAATGCCGCGCCGGCATGACCAGCACATTGGCCGGGCCGGTCAACCGGCAGAACGGATACTGCGCCATCTGTGCGGGGTTCAGCGCCACATCCACCGTCATCTCGCCGTCATACTCGAAATCGACGCCCATCGCGTCCAGCACCTTCGGTGCCTCGTGCATCTTGGTCGCCCGTTCGCTGACCGGATAGCCGAATGTCGAGAACGAGGTGAACGCCACCCGCGGCTCCAACCCCAGTTCGCGCGCAATACCGGCAGCGCGGGTCGCGATCATCGCAAGATCCTCTTTCTCGGGCCATTCATGCACCAGCGTATCGGCGATCAGCACGATCCGGCCGCGATGCAGAACCGCCGTCACCCCGACCGCGCCCGAATCCGCCGCGACATCGTAGACATGGCTGAGCAGCCGCAGCACATGCGCCGATTTCCGCGTCACGCCGGCAATCATCGCGTCACCATAATCATGTTTCAGCATCAGCGCCGAGAATACATGCCGGTCGCGCGCTGCAAGACGATGAACGTCGTGATCATCAAAGCCGCTGCGCTGCAACCGGTCGTAGAGATAGGCCTTGTAGGTCTCCAGATGCGGTGTGTTCGCGGCGTTTACCACCTCCAGCTCGTCCACCGCTTCGGCCAACCCCTCGGCAGTCAGCTTTTCGCGCACATCGGCCTCGCGGCCCACGATCAGGGCCCTGCCAAGCCCGGCGCGCTGATAGGCGACGGCGGCGCGCAGGACGCGCGGATCGTCGCCCTCGGCAAAGATCATCCGCGCCTGCGCCGCCCGGGCCCGCGCGTTGATGCCCTGCAGGATCGAGGCGGTCGGGTCCATCCGCGCCTTCAGCCCCATCTCATAGGCGGCCATGTCGATGATCGGCCGCCGCGCCACCCCGGTTGCCATCCCCGCCTTTGCCACGGCGGGCGGGATGCGGTGGATCAGGCGCGGGTCGAACGGTGTCGGGATGATGTAATCGCGCCCGAACGCCAGCTTGCGACCATAGGCTACCGCCACCTCATCGGGCACATCCTCGCGCGCGAGTTCCGCAAGCGCCTCGGCGCAGGCGATCTTCATCTCGTCGTTGATCGCCCGGGCGTGGATATCCAGGGCACCGCGAAAGAGATAGGGAAAGCCCAGCACGTTGTTGACCTGATTGGGATAATCCGACCGGCCTGTGGCGACGATGGCGTCGGGCCGCACCTCATGCGCCTCTTCCGGCGTGATTTCAGGATCAGGGTTGGCCATCGCAAAGATGATCGGGTTTTCGGCCATCGAGGCCAGCATGTCGCGGGTCACCGCACCCTTCACCGACACGCCCAGAAACACGTCCGCGCCCTGCATCGCCTGGTCCAGCGTCCGCACATCGGTCTTGGCCGCATGTGCCGATTTCCACTGGTTCATGCCCTCGGTCCGGCCCTGCCAGATCACCCCCTTGGTGTCGCACATGATGCAGTTGTCATGCCGTGCGCCCATCGACTTCAAAAGCTCCAGACACGCGATCCCCGCCGCCCCGGCACCGTTCAGCACGATCTTGCAGTCCTTCAGCTCTTTCCCGATCAGGTGCAGCGCATTGATCAGTCCCGCCGCACAGATCACCGCCGTGCCATGCTGATCGTCGTGGAAGACCGGGATATCCATCTCGTCCTTCAGGCGCTGTTCGATGATAAAGCACTCGGGCGCCTTGATGTCTTCCAGATTGATGCCGCCAAAAGTTGGCCCCATCAGCTTGACCGCTGCGACGAAGGCGTCGGGGTCTTTGGTGTCCAGTTCGATATCGATCGAGTTCACATCGGCGAAGCGCTTGAACAGCACCGCCTTGCCCTCCATCACCGGTTTCGAGGCCAGAGCACCCAGATTGCCCAACCCCAGAACGGCGGTGCCGTTGGTGATCACGGCGACCAGATTGCCCTTGTTGGTATAGTCGTAGGCGGTCTCGGGATTGGCCGCGATCTCTTCGCAGGGCACCGCCACCCCCGGGCTATAGGCCAGCGACAGGTCACGCTGTGTGGCCATCGGCACCGAGGCCACGATGTCGAACTTGCCCGGGCGCGGCTGCAGATCGTAGCTCAGCACCTCTTCGCGGGTGATGCGGTTCTTTGACATGCGGCGCGCTCCTGTTCAGGGCTTACCCGTGATAGCGCCCTGCCGTGATCGTCACAACGGTTTGCTGAGACCGCGCCGCAACCCGCTCCATGCGGCCAGCGTCAGAGCCGCCGTGCCAAGCGCTGCCAGCCAGAACGGCACGGTCAGCGCCGCCGCGCGCGGTATCACCTGCTCGGCCAGCGTGACCGACAGGCCCGAGATGATCAGGCCGACGGGCATCATCCCCCATGCCAGAAGACGATAGAGGCTGTTGACCCGGCCCAACAGCGCATCCGGGATCGCACGTTGGCGGGTGGCGACCGAAACCGTGTTCCAGATCACCCCCGCGAATTCGAAGGCGATCAGCGCCACCGCCACTGTCCAGGCATTCGGCGCGACCGCGATCAGCAAAAAGCTGGGTGCCGAGGTGAAAAGTGCCCATTGCGTGGTCCGCGCGGGCCCGAAGCGGGCAACGATATGCTCGCCCGCCCAGCCGCCCGCGATGCCGCCCAGCGCACCGGCGGCCAGGATCAGACCGTAGCCGATGGCATCAAGTCCGAGACGTTCCTGCGAGAACAGGATCAGCGCGATCATCGCCATCTGGAAAAACAGGTTCCAGACCCCGGTCACCACGGCCAGCAGCCGCAGCAGCGGTGCCGCCATCAAGAACCGCACGCCCTCGCCCAACTCGCGCCGCCAGTTCCGCGCCTCGGTCGCTGTGGGTCGGAACCGGCCCTGAACGCTCAGCACCAGAAACACCGCCGCCAGATACATCCCGGCGTTGATCGCAAACGGCAAAGCCACCGCCACACCGATCAGAACTGCGGCCAGTGGCGGGCCGACCAGCGCATTGCCGATCATCTCGATGCTCCAAAGCCGCCCGTTCGCCGCCTCCAGCCTTGCATGCGGCACGATCGCGGGCAGCATCGTCTGCGCCGCGTTGTCGCGAAACACTTCCGCCACGCCGACGATCAGCGCCGACAGCATGATCGCCCAGAAGAGGCCCGGCGACGACACACCCGCCTCGGGCACCGGCGGCAGCGGCTGGGTCAGCAGAACCGCCAAAGCCGCCGCCGCGAAGGCCAGACCGCGCACCACATCCATTGCCAATATCAACCGCCGCCGGTCGACCCGGTCGGTGATGATCCCCGCCGGGATCGCAAACAGGAACCAGGGCAGCCGCAACGCCACCGGCACCAGCGCGATCAACAGCGCGTCGCGTGTCAGAAGCGAGGCGACCCAGGCCCAGGCCAGCGTCGCAATGCCGTCGGCCAGGTTGGTCAGACCGCTGGCCGCCACGAACCGGCGGAAGGCCGGGCCAAGGGGTGCCTGCGTTTCCATCGGCATTTCGTAGCCCGGCGCGGAAAGCTGCGCCAGCCGCCTTTGATCCTACGGTTCTGGCCCCCACCGCGCGACACCGCTATAGCTCGGTCCAGCCTGGAGACACGCCTTGGACACCACCCCCGCAGCCACGCCGATGATGGAGCAATACCTGGGCATCAAGGCCGAGCATCCCGAGGCGCTGTTGTTCTACCGGATGGGTGATTTCTACGAGATGTTCTTTGACGATGCGGTGGCGGCTGCCGCAGCGCTGGATATCGCGCTGACCAAGCGCGGCCAGCATCAGGGGCAAGATATTCCGATGTGCGGCGTCCCGGTACATGCCGCCGAAGGCTACCTTCTGACGCTGATCCGCAAGGGGTTTCGGGTGGCGGTGGCCGAGCAGATGGAGGACCCCGCCGAGGCGAAGAAGCGTGGGCACAAATCGGTGGTCAAGCGTGCGGTCGTGCGCCTTGTCACCCCCGGCACGCTGACCGAGGATTCGCTCTTGGAGGCGCGACGCCACAATTACCTGGCCGCCTACGCCGAGGTTCGGGGCGAAGCCGCACTTGCCTGGGCCGATATCTCGACCGGAGAATTCCGGGTGATGCCTTGTCCACTGGCCCGCCTTGGCCCGGAACTGTCCCGCCTTGCCCCGCGCGAAGTTCTGGTCAGCGAGACGAATGAGGCGGAATTCGCTGGAATAGTGTCTGATATGGGCGCCGCCCTGACGCCACTGTCGGGTGGCAGTTTCGACAGCACCTCCGCCGAACGGCGGCTGCTGGCGCTTTATGATGTCGGATCGCTGGACGCCTTTGGCGCCTTCACAAGGGCCGAGGTCGGCGCGATGGGTGCCTTGGTCGACTATCTGGACCTGACGCAAAAGGGCAAGCTGCCGCTGTTGCGCCCGCCGATCCGCGAAAATGCGGCAGGTGCGATGCAGATCGACGCCGCGACCCGGCGGAATCTTGAGCTGACACATGCCTTGTCAGGTGGTCGCGACGGCTCGCTTCTGGCCGCGATCGACCGGACGGTGACGGCGGGCGGTGCGCGCCTGTTGGAGCGTCGGATTTCGGCACCCTCGCGCGATCTGGTGCAGATCCACACGCGGCTTGCGGCGGTGCGCGCGATGCTGGACGCGCCGCGACTGGCCGAAGCTCTGCGCGCCGACCTCAGGCAGGTGCCCGATATAGACCGGGCGTTGTCGCGGCTGGCGCTGGATCGGGGCGGGCCGCGCGGCCTAGCCGCCATTCGCAACGGGCTGGCGCAGGCCGGGCGCATTGCCGGGGCACTGGCGGGCGATGCGCCTGCGTTGCTGGCCGAGGCGGCGCAGCGTCTGATTGGCCACGACGATCTGCGCGCG
>JBBKVJ010000394.1:0-8928 GCA_037968375.1 Paracoccaceae bacterium
GTGCAGGGCCGCACCCTCGATCACATCGGCCACCGCGCGGACCCGCGCGTCGGGGGTGAACCGGTGAAGGATCAGGCCCACCACCAACCCGCCACAGGCCGGCAAGACCAGTACCCACCACCAGGGCAGGGTCGCGGCATGGCTTGCCAGCGTCGTCTCGTCGGCGCCGTAAAGGGCGAATTGCAGCCAGTCGATGCCCTTGCGAAAGAACAGCGCGGCAAAGCCTGCGGCGATGCCGATCAGCAATGCCAGAAACCAGAACTGCACCTGGCTCGGGCCACGCGCCAGCAGAACGCGCCAGGCGCGTTGCAGCGTCGCGCGCGCCTCGGCCCAGGTCCGGGCAATCGGGCCCTCGTCGGTCTCGGCCATCCACCACTGCCTTTCGCGGGCCGGGCTTGCCTCGGGCTTTCCCCGACGGCCCGCGCGCCCTAGGGTGCCCCGGCGCCGCGCAAATGCGTGGGCGACCGAATTGATCCGGTGATAGCTGACACGGTGCCGTTCCTGCCAGTCCCTTGGCGCAATTCGGAGAAATCCCTTCAGATGAGCGCCCTTCCCGCCACGCCCGAAGATTTCCCAAAGACCTTCGCCGCAGCTTGGATGGCGCGTGATGCATCAGCGCTCGCCGCACTTTTCGCCAAGGACGCCGATTTCGTGAATGTCGCGGGGCTTTGGTGGGAGGATCGCGACGACATCCGCGCCGCGCATCACCGCGCGCTGACCAGCTTTTTTGCCGATACGCGTCTGGTGACAGGGCGCACGAAGGTCCGGATGCTCGCCGCCGAGACCGCCCTCGTGCATCAACGGTTCTTACTGACCGGCCAACGCCTGCCGGACGGTACCGAAGGCGCGCGCCGAACGACGATGATGTTGTTCGTCCTCCGCGATACCGCAAACGGTTGGCAGGCGGTGACCGCACAAAACACCGATGTCTTGCCCGGCGCAGAGACACTGGCCGCTGGACCGGGTGGTCTGGTCCCGGCCCGCTATCCGGACGGCTGAACGCGGGCTTTCATTTTGGCTTGAATATGTCCGCCGGAGGCTTCCACACTGGTCGCTGGCGATCCGGGGTCGGGGGTATCAGAAACAAGGCTGTGGAGCCAAAGGCCGGGAACGCTATCCTTGCAACAATACCCGTGCCGCCGCCCGCGCCTCGTCGGTCACCCGGTCGCCCGAAAGCATCCGCGCGATCTCGTCCACCCGGTCGGGTGCTGCAAGCGGCACGACCATCGAGGTCGTCACATCCTTCACCACGCTCTTCTCGACCCGCCAGTGATGCGCACCGCGTGCCGCGACCTGCGGCGAATGCGTCACCACCAGCACCTGCGCGCCGTCTGCCAGCTGGGCCAGCCTGCGACCCACCGCATCGGCGGTAGCCCCGCCAACACCCCGGTCGATCTCGTCGAAGATCAGCGTCAGGGCCTCGCCGCCGCGCGACAGGCAGACCTTCAGCGCCAGCAAGAACCGCGACAACTCGCCGCCCGACGCGATCCGCGCCAGCGGCCCGGACGGGGCACCGGGATTGGTGGCGACGGTGAAGGCCACGCCATCACGGCCCTCCGGTCCCGGATCGGCCTTGGTGACCTCGGTCGCAAAGGCCGCCCGCTCCATCTTCAGGGGTGCCAGTTCCGCCGCCATCGCCTGGTCCAGCCGCGCCGCCCCCGCAGCGCGCCGCTTGGTCAGGCGGTCAGCCGCAGCACCATAGGCAACCTCGGCTTTGGCCAAAGCCTCGGTCAGCGCCTTGAGGTTCGCGGCACTGCCGTCCAGCGCCGCCAGCCGCGCCCGCAACTCATCGGCAAACGGACCCAGATCATCGGCCAGCACGTCGTGTTTGCGGGCCAAAGCCCGGATCGCGAACAGCCGTTCTTCCGCCGCCTCAAGGTCGCTCGGGTTGAAATCGAGCGCGTCCAGGCAATCGGCGACCGCCCGTTCCGCCTCGCCCAACTCGGTCAATGCCCGCGACAGCGATGACAGGGCGCCGTCAAGCCGCCCTTCGGCAGCTTCCGCCGCACTTTCCAGACGCCGCACGGCATCGACCAGAATGCCCTCGGCACCCTCATTGCCAAGACCCGCATGGGCGCGCGCGATCTCCTCGCGGATGCGCCCGGCGTTCTGCATCAGACGGCGCCGTGCGTCCAAAGCCGCCTCTTCACCGGCCTCGGGCGCCAGCGTGTCCAACTTGGCCACCGCGTGGCGCAGATAGTCCTCTTCGGCGCGGGCCACAGCCAGCGCCGCCTCGGCCTCGGCAAGCGCGCGCATGGCCTTGCGCCGTGTGGCCCAGGTCGCGCGTGTGGCGGCGATATCGGCCTCGCTGTCGGCAAAGGCATCCAGCAACCGACGGTGACCCTTGGCATCCAGCAATCCCCGGTCGTCATGCTGACCATGCAGCTCGACCAGCGTATCGGCCAAAGCCCGCAGCACCTCGCCAGAGGCCCGCCGGTCATTCACGAAGCCGGTCTTGCGACCATCCGGCGCATTGATCCGGCGCAGGATCAACTCGCCGCTCGCGGGCAAACCCGCGTCTTGTAGCACCCCATGCGCGGCATGGCCCTCGGGCAGATCGAAGACAGCGGTGACCTCGCCATCGTCGGCGCCCTGGCGGACCAGTTCGGCCCGCCCGCGCCAGCCAAGCACGAAGCCCAGACAATCGAGAAGAATGGATTTTCCGGCCCCGGTCTCGCCGGTCAGCACGTTCAGCCCAGGCTGGAAATCGAGTTTGAGCCGCTCGATCAGCAGCATGTCGCGGATATCGAGATGCCGTAGCATGGGATTATCCGTAGGGTGCGTGGTCCCCACGCACCTCTAGAGCCACTGACCCCGCATAACCTGCCGGTAGACCTGCCGCAGCCAGCTTTCGCCCCGCGCCTCGGGCTTCAGCCCGCGACCGGACAACAGCGCAAAGCTGTCCTCGTAGAACGGGTTCGAGCGGAAGTTGTGGCCCAGAATCGCCCCCGCCGTCTGCGCCTCGTCATTCAGGCCGAGCGACAGATAGGCCTCAACCAGCCGGTGCAGCGCCTCGGGCGTATGCGTGGTGGTCGGGAATTGCTCGACCACGACGCGGAATCGGTTGATCGACGCGGTGTAATGGCCCTTCTTGAGATAATAGCGTCCAATCTCCATCTCTTTCGCGGCCAGGTGATCGTAGGCCAGATCGAATTTGAGAATCGCCGAGCGGGCATATTCGCTGTCGGGATAGCGCTCGATCACCGCGCGCAGGGCTTGCAGTGCCTGGAAGGTCAGGCCCTGATCGCGGCCGATGGCGTCGATCTGATCGTAATAGCTCAGCGCCAGCAGATACTGCGCATAAGCGGCATCATCCTCGGCGGGATAGAACTCGATATAGCGCTGCGCCGTGGCGCGGCTTTGCTCGTAGTCCTTATCAAGGTGATAGGCCGCCGCCTGCATGATCAGTGCGCGTTTGGCCCATTCGGAATAGGGGTAAAGCCGCTCGACCTCGCCAAAATAACGTGCTGCCTCGTCGGGGTTGTTGGCCTCCAACTCGACCTCGCCCTTGGTGAATATCTCCTCGGCGGAGAAACTCTCCAGCTCGGGGTCCTTGCCGCCGCCACAGGCAGCCAGCGCCACCGAAAGTGCGACGGCCCCGATCCACCGACCTGCCCTGCGACCGCCCGTCATTTCTGCTGCCCGTCCCGTTTCTCAAGCTCACTCAGGGCATTACTCTGCCCTGTCATCAACGCGTGGTCTAGCATAGAAAAATCCGGGGCGCAAAACGCCATTCGCCTGATTTTCGCAATCAAACCAGCGACAGATAATCGGCGCGATCCAGACCAGCGCCCGGCAGGCGACCGGCAGTTTCCGGCCCGCAGACCACCATCCGAAAGGCGTCGGGCCGCGCGAAAAGCTTGCGCAGCAGCCGGTTGGTCATCGCATGGCCCGCCCGATAGCCGGTGTAGAGCCCCAGAATCGGCGCCCCCGCCAGCGCCAGATCGCCCAAAGCGTCCAGCATCTTGTGGCGCACCGGCTCGTCGGCATGGCGCAGGCCGCCGGGGCTCAGCACCTTCGCGCCGTCCACGACCACCGCATTCTCGTAAGTTCCACCCAGCGCCAGCCCGCGCGACTGCATCGCATCGACATCGGCCTGACGGCAAAAGGTGCGGCTGTCGGACAGTTCGCGCACGAACGCGCCATTGGCCAGCGACAGCGCCTTGTCCTGACGTCCAATCGCGGCATCGGAAAAGTCGATGTGAAATTCGATGCCCAGCTCATCAGCGGGCGACAGGCGCGCATAGGCGTCGCCATCGCGCACTTCCACCGTATCGAGCACGCGCAAGGCCCGCACCGGCGCATCCAGATGGCGGATACCGCGGGTCAGGATGCCCTTCACGAAAGGCGCCGCCGATCCGTCGAGGATCGGCGCTTCGGGACCGTCAATCTCGATCAGAGCGTTCTGCACCCCGGTGCCGGCCAGCGCCGCCATGACATGCTCGACGGTCGAAACCTCGGTTCCGGCAGCGTTGGCAATCTTGGTGCATAGCCGGGCCTCGACAACACTGTCCCAGCGCGCCGGGATCAGCGCATCTTCGGGCGCTACATCGGTGCGGCGAAACCATATGCCGTATTCTGCCGAGGCGGGATGGATCGTCATCCGGACCGGCTTGCCGCTATGCAGACCGGTTCCGGTAAATCCGACGGCTGCCTTCAGGGTGGTTTGCACGCTTGACCTCGGGTTGCTTCGGAACACTTCTGGCGGCGCCCCGGTTTCATTGGAATCTGAGGTAGAGATGTGCCCGGCAGTCGACAACTCAATCTTTGCAACTTTGTGAAATATTAACCTATTGCCGGTGGCGGGATTTCGCCGACGCTCGGAAGTAGGGGCTATTCTTCATAGAGATCAAATGGATAGGGGCCGGAAAGCACCGGCCCCCAGAACATGAATGTGACAGAACTCAGTTCGCCTGACGCCGCAGGAAGGCCGGAACCTCGATCCGTTCGTGATCGGGATCGTGGACCTCGTCGGGCTCAGCTCGCGGCGCGGGCCTGCCCTGAACCGGCGGCTGCTGACGCGGGTTGCCGTGCGGCGCACGATCGTGCTCGGCTCCGGTCATTCGGTTGATCAGCGAGTTGATGCCGAACCGGGCACGCTCGGCGGCACCCGGTGCCGCGCCCGGGGCACGGGTTTCGTCGCGCTCCTGGGCGGCACGACCGGGCACCTTGCTTACCGCAGCCTGCAACCGCTGCAAGGCTTCGGGCGACGGCGTGCCAGGCCGGCGCGCCACGGGTGCTGTGAATGTATCGGCGTCACGCTCGGCTATTTCCTCTGGCTCTGACCGGGCGGCGGCAGGGCTGTAGGCGGGCGGCGGCAGGGCGTCGTCCTCTTCGGCCTCGGCGGCGTCATCGCTTTCCATGTCTTCGAAAAGCGACGGCTCTTCGGCCGCTTCTTCACGGCGCATCATCATCCAGCCTGCATCGTCCGCTTCTGCGGCGACCGCCGGTTCAGCAACCTCTTCGTCGGCCACTTCGGGTTCGGGACGGATGGTATCAAGCGTCAGCGCCGCGGCACCGGACCGGCGGCGCGGCCTTGGCAATTCTTCCGAAGCAGGTGCGGCATCTATCCCGGTCGCGACGACCGAAACCCGCATCCTGCCTTCCATCGTGTCGTCCAGCGTCGAGCCGACGATGATATTGGCGTCGGGGTCCACTTCCTCGCGGATCCGGTTCGCCGCCTCGTCCAGTTCGAACAGGGTCAGATCGTAACCGCCGGTGATGTTGATCAGCACACCCTTGGCGCCGCGCAGCGAAATCTCGTCCAAGAGCGGATTGGCGATGGCCTTTTCGGCGGCCTGCACTGCGCGATCCTCGCCCTCGGCCTCGCCGGTGCCCATCATCGCCTTGCCCATCTCGTCCATCACCGCGCGCACGTCGGCGAAGTCGAGGTTGATCAGGCCGGGCCGGACCATCAGGTCGGTCACCCCTTTGACGCCCTGATACAGCACGTCATCAGCCATCGCGAAGGCTTCGGTGAAGGTGGTCTTTTCGTTCGCCAGCCGGAACAGGTTCTGGTTCGGGATCACGATCAGCGTGTCCACGACCTTTTGCAGCGCCTCGACGCCCTCTTCGGCCTGGCGCATCCGCTTGCTGCCCTCGAACTGGAACGGCTTGGTCACCACGCCGACGGTCAGCACGCCCAATTCGCGCGCCGCCTGCGCGATGATCGGCGCCGCACCGGTGCCGGAACCGCCGCCCAGGCCTGCGGTGATGAAACACATATGCGCGCCGGCCAGGCGGTCGACGATCTCTTCGATGGTCTCCTCGGCTGCTGCCGCACCGATTGCCGGTCGCGCCCCCGCGCCCAGACCTTCGGTCACCTTGACGCCCATCTGGATCCGCACATCCGACCGGCTTTGTTGCAGCGCCTGAGCATCGGTGTTCGCCACCACGAACTCGACGCCCTGCAGTTCCTTCTCGATCATGTTGTTGACCGCGTTACCGCCCGCGCCGCCGACGCCAAAGACCGTGATCCGGGGCTTGAGGTCTTCCTGTCCCTGTGCGGGAATTGTCAGATTGAGTGCCATGTGCTGTCCGCCTGTCTCTGTTTATCCCGGCGTCTTTTGCCGCCGCCGGCTGCCCAATTTCGCCGATCTTATCCACAGATCGCCGCTACGTCACGAAAAATCAGCCGTTTTGCCACAAAATATGGCTGTTTTTCGCGTCTGATAGGCGGGATGTTGCCGTTTCCCACAACCTGTAGTTCCTACCAGTTGTCCTTGAACCATTTCACTGCCCGCTTCAGGCTGCGTGCCGGATAGCTGTCCATCGGGATCTCGAAATCCCACCATTCATCCTGTGGGTGCGCCGCGAACAGGCACAGTCCCACCGAGGCCGCGAATGCCGGTCCGGTAGCGGCCTGGGGCAGACCCTGCACCCTCAAGGGCCGACCAAGTCGCACCTGCTGGCCCAGAATCCGCGACGCAAGGCCGTCCAGCCCCGGTATCTGACTGCCGCCCCCGGTCAGCACGATCTGGCGTGCGGGCAGATGTTCGAATTCCGCTGCGTCCAGACGGGCGCGGACCTCTTCCAGAATCTCCTCGACCCGGGGCCGCATGATGCCGATCAGTTCCGACCGGCTGACGCGGCGCCGATCCCGCTCCCAATCGCCGCAATCGCCCTCCATCTCGATCATCTCGCGGTCGTCCATACCGGTCGCCACGACGCCGCCGTGAAAGGTCTTGATCCGCTCGGCCATTGCCACGGGAACCTGCAAACCCTTCGAGATATCGGCAGTGATGTGATCACCGCCCAGCCGCACCGCATCGGCATAGATCATGTGCTTCTTGATGAAGACCGACACGCCGGTGGCACCGCCGCCCATATCGATACAGGCTGAACCCAGCTCCTGCTCATCCTCGACCAGGCTGGAAATCCCCGAGACATAGGCCGAAGACGCCAGCCCGGCCAGTTCCAGATCGCAGCGCTGAATGCAGAACAAGAGGTTCTGGATCGCCGTTTCCTCGACCGTCAGCAGATGCATGTCGACGGCCAGTTGATTGCCGATCTGGCCACGCGGATCACCCATCCCGGTGCGGTGATCCAGCGTGAAGTTCACCGGCTGCGCGTGCAGCACCTCGCGCCCGGCGCCCAGATCGGGCACCTCCGAGGCGGCCAGCGCCCGTGCGATATCCTGTTCGCTGACGGTCCCGTCGGCCAGATCTACAGCCCCCGCCAGGCCGTAGGACCGGGGCCGCGCGCCTGCCAGACAGGCGATCACGTGATCGACACGCACGCCCGCCATCTTTTGCGCCGCCTGAACCGCGGTGCGGATGGCGCGCTCGGTTTCCTGCATCGCGTCGATCTCGCCGAACCGAACCCCGCGCGACCGCGTCGTCGCGGCCCCGATCACCCGGAACGACGATTGTCCGGCCAGCGATCCCATGCCGTCCTCGCCGCGAAACCGGTCCGGCCCGTCAAAGCGCAGAACCAGACAGGCGATCTTCGACGACCCCACGTCCAATATCGCCATCACCCGGCGATCCATCGCCGCCTTGCGCATGCGCCGCATGGCGCGCTGAGACTGGTATAGGTCGGTCATCCGCTGCTTGCTCCGGTTTGAATCTGTTGCCCGCGCATCGTCTCAAGCGCTTCAGGCGAAAGGCGCAGCGTTGGGCGTGCGCCATATCTCATGTCGATCACGGTGACATCGCGGTCGAGCATCTCTTCCGCCTCGGCCAGGGCGATCACCCGCTCCAGCGCCGCCACGGCACCGACCTCGGGCAGCAATATCCGCTGACCGCGGTCCAGAACCACATCCCAGCGCCGCGCGCCCATCCTGACCAGCCCGCGCAGACGCGGTGCAATCGGACCCGCCGCCTCGATCAGCCGCTGTGCCTCAGGCACCGCCGCTTCGGCGCCTTCGCCCGCGATCACCGGCAGGTTCGGGAAATCGAGGCGGCTTGATATGTTCACAACCGAATGCCCGCTCGCGTCCAACAGCTCCAACCCCTCGGGCCCGCGCCAGACCATCGTGGGAACCCGCTCACTGATCCGAACTTCCAGAACGCCGCCTGCGCGGATCCGCAGATCGGCGGACGCGACGGCATCAAGGTCGGTCACGGTCTGGCGCATTGCCTCAAGATCGAGATCGAACGAACTGACCGGGAAATCCACCGGCAGAGCCATCCGCACGACCTGGCTTAGCGTCGGCGACGCGCCCTCGACGGCCATCAGATTGACCCGGAACTCGGGCCGCTCCTGAATCTGGCGAATGATCTCGGTACCCTTGTCGCTTAACGCCGCTCGGCGGATGTCATCGGACAGGTAAAGTCCAACCGACAACGCCAGCGCGAAGGCCGGCAGGCCGACCTTGAAGAACGCCCGGTAAATCGGCGTCAGCCACAGCCGGTGCATCCGGTAGCTCAGCCGCGATGGTGCCGGATCGCGCGGCGGCTGCGGCACAGCGCGGCTGAGCTACCGGAT
>JBBKVJ010000395.1:0-3661 GCA_037968375.1 Paracoccaceae bacterium
GGCCAGAAGTTCGTCGATGTCGCTGCTTGCGGTCATGTTCTGCCCTGCGACAAGATGCGGCAGCGCCAGATTTTCGTGTAGCGGCAGGTGATCCAGAAACTGGCAATCCTGATGGACAACGCCGATCCGCTGCCGCGCCCGGGCGATCTGGTCACGGGTCATAGCACTGGCGTCCTGATCGAAGATTCGCACCGCGCCGGATGTCGGCATCAGATGCATCGAACAAAGCTTGAGCAGCGTGCTTTTGCCCGCACCCGACGGACCGGTGAGAAAATGGAAGCTGCCCGGGGAAAGTGCGAGACTGATATCGCTCAAAAGCGCGCCGCTGGCATAGCTGAAGGCCACGTCCTCAAGCTTGATCACCGGCTGTCCCACCTTTTCAATCCTGCGCCGAGTGTTGCCTCACGACCGCGCCGGTTTCAACAACTACACCCGCAACCTCTTTGATTCCGGGTCGTTAATGCTACAAGATGCGCACCGATGGCAGCGCGAAACAGCTTGCCGGGTTCTGGGGCGAGGTCGAGATGGCACAGAAGATGAAGCTGGTCTGCCCGGAATGCGCGGCGCAGTATGAAGTTGACGCCTCGGTCATTCCGGAATCGGGCCGCGATGTGCAATGCTCGAATTGCGACAATACCTGGTGGCAGGCAGCCCCTGGTGCTGTCAGCCAGCGCAGCGACGGCCCGAAACACAAGGCCAGGAATGCACCCGAACGACCCGAGGCGATCGCCACCGGGGTGTCGGCAAGCGAAACCCCCGCTGACGCAACGGTGCGAGGCGCGCGGCCAATTGCGGAATCGCAACCTTCCCCTGACGCCAGTCCTGCTGCACTCAGCGCCGACGAAGACGACACCATCTCGGATCTCGACGAAGCCGGGCCAGCGGCGCCGGAGGCGCCGCGGCGCACGCTGGACGATGCCGTCCTCAGCGTCCTGCGCCAGGAGGCTGATCGCGAATCAAGCGCACGGCGCGCCGACGGCGGCACTGTTGAAAGCCAGAGCGAACTTGGACTGCATGGCGCACTTGGGCGTCAGCCGGACGAGCGTGAGGCCGCCGTCAGCGCGCGGATGGCCGCGCAGGATAGTCGCGACGACACAGCCGGGGCCGGATCGACATTGCCCGATATCGAAGAGATCAACACGTCGCTGCACGGACGCAATCGTGTCGAGGCCGACCCGGGTACCGCAGAGCTTGGCGCAATGCAGCGGCGGCGCGCCGGGTTTCGGATGGGCTTTACCTTGACCGTGCTGATCGCCGTCGCGGTGATTGTCGCCTACAACTACGCCGACCGGATCGTCGCCAGCGAACCGCGGCTGGCGCCCGGCATGGCGGCACTGACCCGGACGGTGGATGTCGGCCGGGTCTGGCTGGACACCGCCGCGATGAATGCGACGCTGGCAATCCAGGACATGACAAAGGGCGAAAACTGAGGCGGTCGTCAGGGCGAAACCGCCCAGCCGCAGCGGTCAGAACCGATCCAGCAGGCGCTCGAGGTAATCGCGCTCGAGATCGGGGCGGCTCTGGTCGCCCGAGCGGCGCCTGATCTCGTCCAGCAATTCCTCGGCCCGGCGATAGATGTCCTCGCCCTGCAACAGGTTCTCGTCGGTGCCGATCCGGCCTGAATTGCCGATGTCGCGGCCCAGCGGATCGCGCCGGTTCATCGGGTCGCCCTGACCCAGGGTCTGGCCCTGCTGTCCGTTCTCGCGCTGCTCCTGCGCCAGCGCCTCGCCGAGGTTGCGCATGCCATCGCGCAGCGCTTCCATCGCTTCGGCCTGATCGTCCAGCGCGCCTGCCAGATCGTCGGCGCGCAGCGCATCCTCGGCATTGTCCATCGCACGCCCGGCACGGTCCAGCGCGTCGCGCGCGGCATCGCCTTCTTCGGTTCCGGCACCGGGCAGATTGCGCTCCTGACGTTCCAGCTCATTCCGCAAAGCGCGTTGCCGCTCGGCCAGAGTGCCCGCGTCGTTGCCGCCGCCGCCCTCACCCAACCTCCGGTCGCCCTCGCCCTGGCCCATGCCTTGCTGGTTGCCCTGCCCCTCGCTGCCCTGCTGACCGTCCTGACCTTCGCCTTGCTGGCCCTGTTGACCCTGCTGGCCTTCCTGAAACTGTTCCTGCAGATCGCGGAACGCATCGTCGGACAATTCCTGCTGATCACGCAGCGTCTCGCCCAGACCCTCCATCGCCTGCTGCCCTGGCGAGCGTGGACCGCCCTCGCCCTGCGTCACCTGCATGTTCTGCATCATCTCCATCAGCTGATCCAGCAGCGCCTGCGCCTCGGCCATCCGGCCCTCTTCCATCAGGCGCTGAATCTCGTCCATCATCGCCTGCAGCTGATCGCCGGTGACCTCTTGCATATTCTCGGCGCTCTGCTGGCCGTCCTGGCCTTCACCCTGTTCGGCCAGCTGGCGCATATAGTCCTGCATCGCCTCGGCCAATTCCCGCATCAGTTCGGCGATCTCGGCGTCAGAGGCGCCGTTCTTCATCGCCTCGCTAAGACGGTCCTGCGCCCGGCGCAGCCGTTCCAGCGCGTCGGCCAGATCGCCCTCTTCCAGCTTCAGCGCAATCTCCCACAGCACTTCGGCCATCTCGTCGCGCGCCTCGGGGGTCAAGCCGCCCGCGTTCTGCGCGGCCTCCATCCGGCGCAGCACCACGCGCAATTGCAGATAGGCGCCCTGATCGCGGAAAAATCCTTCGGGGCGGTGGGTAACCGCGCGCACCAGCTGAATGACGCGGGGCAGGTTGGCCCGTGTCCACAACAGATCGCGGCGTTGTTCGATGACCGCCGCCGCCAGGGGGTCGAAGAACCGGCGCCCGGGCAGGACCATCGCCTCGGGATCGGCGCGACCTTCCTGATCGCTGGCATCACCTGCGATCAGCGTCAGCGTCACCGGCAGATTGGCGAAAGGATGCTTCGACAGGTCCTCAATCAGCGTCTCGGTAAATTCGCTGCGGTCGCCGGTGATGGTCATCGGCAGATCCAGGATCAGCACCTCGCGCGGTTCGGGCTCGGCGACCAGACCGTGACGGCGGTCGAGCGCGGCGATATCCAGCGCGATTTCAGCGCGGCCGTTGACGACGGCGTAGTCATCCGAGGCGGTGAACGGGCGCCGCATCTCACCGCCTGCGCTGCGGTCCAGTTCGCCCGCAGGCGCGATGACGGGCGGCGCATCCGGGGTGGCCGTGATCTGCCACGCGCGACCGCCGGGGCCGTCGATCTCGATACCGCCCGATTGACCGATCTGAAATTCCTGCGCCGGATCGGCAGCGCTGACAACCTCGTCGCCGGTGCGGGCCGAGACGGTCTCGGTCACGGTCAGTGCGCCGACCTCGCCATAAAGGCGCAGCGTCACGCGACTGCCCTCGGGCACTTCCAGCGCGCCTGCCGCGATATCGTTGAGGTAAAGCGACGGGCGCCCGGTATAAGCGGGCGGTTCGACCCAGCCTTCCCAGGCCGGTCCCCCGGTCAGCGCCCCGCCAGCCGGGCCGGTGACGATATCGCCGACGGTCGCCACCCGCCAGAGCGAGCCGAACAGCACCGCGATGACGAAAGCGGTCAGCGCCAGATAGCGCAGCGCAAAGGGATCGCGGTTGGAAAGCCTGAGGTCGGGTTCCACGGCACGGGCCTTGGCGGCGCGGTCGGCCATCCGCGCGACATGGGTGC
>JBBKVJ010000396.1:0-4034 GCA_037968375.1 Paracoccaceae bacterium
CGCACCGCGCGCGCGGTGCGCCGCCTCGGGACCGGAAAAAGGGCCCGCGCTGTGCGGGCCCTTCAGGCAGTACGAACGTCGGCAGGGCGTCCTCAGTTCGGTATATCGCCCTTGATGCCTTCGACGTAGAAGTCCATCCCGACCAGTTGTTCGTCGGTCGCAACCTCGCCGTCGGCCAGGAACACGGACCCGTCCTGCTTGTTGATCAGGCCGGTGAACGGGTGATAGCCGCCCCCGCCGATCGAGTCGCGCAGCGCCTCGGCTTCGGCCTTCACCTCAGCCGGCACCGCGTCGGTGATCTCACCGATCACCACTTCGCCGTCGCCGATACCGGCCCAACTGTGTTCGCTGGTCCAGGTGCCATCCAGCACCGCCTGCACGCGCTTGAGGTAATACGGCGCCCAATTGTCGATGATCGCCGAGACCCGGGGGCTGGGCTTGTATTCCGCCATGTCCGAGGCCTGACCGAAGCCGAAGACGCCGGTCGTCTTGGCCATCTCGGCCAAGGGTGCTGTCGAATCGGTGTGCTGCGCAATGACGTCGATACCCTGTTCCAGCATCGCCTTGGCCGCGTCAGCCTCTTTCGCGGGATCGAACCAGGTATAGGCCCAGACCACGGTCAGCTCGACCGCGGGGTTCACCTTCTTGGCGTGCAGGTAATAGGCGTTGATGCCCTGGATCACTTCGGGGATCGGGAACGACGCGATATAGCCGATCTTGCCCGTCTTGGTCATCCGGCCGGCAATGGTGCCGATCACCGCGCGACCCTCGTAGAACCGGGCGTCGTAGGTCGCCAGATTGTCGGCGCGCTTGTAGCCGGTGGCGTGCTCGAACTTCACGTTCGGGAACTTCGCGGCCACGTTCACCGTCGGGTCCATGTAGCCAAAGGACGTGGTGAAGATCAGGCCAGCGCCGGACAGCGCCATCTGGGTCAGCACACGCTCGGCATCGGCACCCTCGGGCACGCTTTCCTGAAAGATCGTCTCGACCTTGTCGCCAAATTCCGCTTCCACGGCCAGGCGGCCCTGATCGTGCTGATAGGTCCAGCCGCCGTCGCCGACCGGGCCGACATAGACGAAGCCGATCTTCAGCGGCGTTTGCGCCATCGCGGGCATACCGAGGGATGCGGCAATCGCGGCCCCCGCACCCGAGGCCAGTAGGGTTCTTCTTTTCACGTGACGTCTCCCTGTTATTGACCGGGCCCATGCCCGGCGGTTGGCAGCACCTCTATTGCGAGGCGTGAAAGACCCGTCCCAAAGCCGCAGGCGCGTTCAGTGACGCACGCGAGCGATCGGACGAGATGATGACCAGTACCAGAATGGTTATCAGATACGGCGACATCGACAAGATTTCCACCGGCACTTTCAGCCCGGCAGCCTGCAGATTCAGCTGCAGGACGGCAATGCCGCCGAACAGATAGGCGCCCATCAGCACCCGCCACGGTTTCCACGAGGCGAAGACCACGATGGCTAGGGCGATCCAGCCGGCACCTGCGGTCATCCCCTCGGTCCACTGCGGCACCCGGATCAGCGAGATATAGGCGCCACCCATCCCCGCACAGGCACCCCCGAAAGCAATTGCCATCAGGCGGATGCGGATCACCTTGTAACCCAGCGCATGGGCGGCGTCGTGGCTTTCGCCGACGGCACGCAGCACAAGGCCGGCGCGGGAGTATTTCAGGAAGGCCCATGTGGCAGCGACCAGAAGGATCGACAGATAGAGGATCGGATCGTGCTGGAACAGGATCGGGCCCAGGACGGGAATGTCGGACAGCAGCGGCAGGTTCCAGTCAGGCACGCGCGGCGCTTTGATGCCGACATAGCCCTGACCCAAGAGCGCCGACAAACCCAACCCGAAAAGCGTCAGCGCAAGGCCTGTGGCGACCTGATTGGACAAGAGGACCTGGGTCAGGAACCCGAACAGCAGCGACATCGCCGCCCCCGCCACGGCAGCCAGCGCAAAGCCCAGCAAAGGCGATCCGGTCTTGACCGCCGCCACGAAACCCGCGATGGCGCCGAAGATCATCATCCCCTCGACGCCCAGGTTCAAAACGCCCGAGCGCTCGACAATCAGCTCGCCTGTGGCGGCCAGAAGGATCGGGGTGGCGGCGACCATGAGAGAGGCCAAAAGCAGCACCCAGTTGATTGAGGACAGGATCTCCATCATGCGGCCTCCCTTGCCGAAAGTCGGATGCGGTAATTGGTCAGCACATCGACGCCCAGAAGAAAGAACAAGAGCATCCCCTGAAACGCCTGGATCGCTGCCGAGGGCAGGCCAAGATTGGTCGAGGCAATGTCGCCGCCGACATAGGTCAGCGCCATCAACAGCCCGGCCAAAAGGATACCGACCGGATGCAGGCGGCCCAGAAAGGCGACGATAATCGCGGTAAAGCCATAGCCTGAGGCGAAATCAATCGACAGCTTACCAGCCGGGCCAGTCACCTCGAAAAGCCCCGCCAAACCCGCCAACCCGCCCGACACGCCCAGACAAAAAATCGTCAGCCGCCCCGGCGAGACCCCGGCAAAGCGCGCGGCGCGCGGCGCCTGGCCTGCCAGTTTGATGTGATAGCCCATGATATGCCGGGTAAAAAGCACATAGGCCGCAATCACCGCGATGAAAGCCGCGACCACGCCCCAATGCATGCCCGTCCCTGCGATCAGCTCGGGGTTCGACGCGGCGGGGTATTGCGACAGGTTGCGGCTGCCGGGAAAACCGGCGCCTTGGGGGTTCTTGAGCCAGCCCAGCGAAGCTGATGCCAGAAGGTTTTCAGCGACATAGACCAGCAGGAGCGAGACCAGAATCTCGTTGGTGCGAAACTTCACCTTCAGAAGGGCCGGGATCATCGCCCAGGCCCAGCCGCCCAAGGCACCCGCGAGCACCATCAGCGGAAAGATGTAGAATCCGCCCGCTGGATAAAACGCCAGCCCGACCGCCGCCCCGGAAATCGCCCCGACGATATACTGACCCTCGGCGCCGATGTTCCAGATACCGGCACGAAAACCCAGCGAAAGTCCGATCGCGATCAGTATAAGCGGCCCGCCCTTTACCAGCAACTGGCCCCGGAAATAGAACGCGAACTCGCCGAACAGCGGGTCCCAGAAAATTGTGCGGATCGCCTCGAATGGGTCCTTGCCCAGGGCGGCAAACATGATGCCACCCGCGATCATTGTCAGCGCCACCGCCAGTAGCGGCGTCGCGATGGTCCAGCCGCGTGACGGCGAGGGGCGTTTCTCAAGCCGGATCATTTGCCTGTGTCCATTTCAGTTTGGTAAAAATCTGTCGCCCTGCCAGCATCGCGAAAAGCTTCAAACCGCATGAACATCCGCCTCATGCATGCCATGCGCGCCTCCCATCATCAGGCCGATCTCGTCCATCGTCAGCCCAGCCGTCGGGCGTGGCTCTGACAACCGCCCCTCGTTCAGGGCGGCAAAGCGGTCGGCAATCTCCAGAAGCTCGTCAAGGTCCTGACTGATCACGACCACCGCCGCCCCTCCCGCCGCAAGGTTCAAAAGCGACTGGCGGATGGACGCCGCGGCCGCCGCATCAACCCCCCAGGTCGGTTGATTGACGATCAGCGCGCGCGGATTCTGCAACACCTCGCGCCCGATCACGAATTTCTGCAGATTGCCGCCCGACAGTGACCGCGCCGCATTTGCGGGCCCGGGGGTGCGCACGTCGAACTCGGCGATGATCGTCCTGGCAAAATCTTCCGCCTTGCCCCAGTCGACAAACCCCCGATTGGCAAGGCCCTGCCGCACCACGCCGGTCAGCACTGCGTTTTCGGTCAGGCTCATGTCCGGCGCTGCGGCATGGCCCAGACGTTCCTCGGGGGCGGCACAGATGCCCTGCTTTCGCCGCGCCACCGGACCCATCGCGCCAATCGGCGTACCGTCCAGCGTGACGACATCGGGCGCAACCACAGCCTCGCCGGACAACGCGGCCAAAAGCTCGTCCTGACCGTTGCCCGCGACCCCGCCGATGCCCAGAACCTCGCCCGCCCGCACCGACAGCGAGACGTCCTTCAGCGGCGTTCC
>JBBKVJ010000397.1:0-9759 GCA_037968375.1 Paracoccaceae bacterium
GTCTGCAAGATCGGCACGGCGATCAGGAACAGGCCGGGCGCCTGATCGCGCACCAGAAGGCCGCCGCCCGCCCCGGCGCGCAGGTTCACGTCGCTGTCGGCGATGAAACACGCCTGGCCTGCTGCAGCGATCAGTTCACCGCCCGAGGCCGCATCCCCCGCGTCGATCGAGACCTCGCCGTCATTGTCGCGGCCCCGCCGGGCACCCTCGCCGCAGCCCTGACCCAGAAACCAGCCGCCGCCGCCCGGGTCGAGATGAAAGAGGCACGGGCCGACGCCGGTCACCTCGACCGGGTTCGAGATACCAAAGCCCAGCGCCCGGTAGACCAGCGATATCCGGCAGCCGCCTGCGCCGCCGCAAAGGGCGCCGACCACGCCCCGGTCCAATGGCAACGACGATGCGCCACCGGTCTGCCGCGACGACAGGGTAAACCTTGCGCGCCCGATGGGCCGGTCCGGCGCCACGCTGACGCGGCCGTCCTGGTTCAGATAAGCGACCGGAATTTCTGCGAGTGCCCGCGCCTGCGCCTCAAGCGCTGCGCGCAAAGCCGCCTCGCGCCGCTTCAGCGCGTCAATCTCGTCCAGCAGACAGTCGATCAGATCGCGGTAGGCATGGAACCTCTCGGGAAACCCGCGCGGCATCTCGCGCGCGCAATCGCGCGCTTCGGCCACTCCGGACAAAAGGCAGATCAGCACGACGCTTGACAGGACCCGCATCAACCCGCTCCTCGGAATCGGACGCACGGCATAGGGTAAAGGCCGACCGGCCTCTCTGTCGACCCGGGCGAGGGGCCTGGCCCAGGTGCAGCACCTAGATACGAAAACGCCGCCCCGGGGGGCGGCGCATCGAAATCCGGATCGGCAGGGTTCTAGAACCCCAGACCGGCGTATTTGTTCTTGAACTTCGACACACGACCGCCGGCATCCATCAGCTTGGCGTTGCCGCCGGTCCAGGCCGGGTGTGACAGGGGGTCGATATCCAGCGACATCTGCTGGCCATCGGTGCCCCAGGTCGATTTCATCTTGACCACGGTGCCGTCGGTCATCTTGACGTCGATCAAGTGGTATTCGGGGTGAATTTCGTCTTTCATGGCAACTCTCCTTACGCCTGTGCGCCGTCTTTGGGCTTGTAATTCACGACCTCGGCGATCCGGGCTGACTTGCCCCGACGATTGCGCAGGTAATAAAGCTTGGCGCGCCGCACCCGGCCACGGCGGACGACCTCGATCGAATCGATATTGGTCGAATGCAGCGGGAACACCCGCTCGACGCCTTCGCCGAACGAGATCTTGCGGACGGTGAACGATCCGGCGATGCCCTTGCCGTGCTTGCGGCTGATGCAGACGCCTTCGTAGTTCTGCACGCGCGAGCGCGCGCCTTCGGTCACCTTGTAGCCGACACGGATGGTGTCGCCCGGTTTGAAATCCGGGATCGTCTTGGCGAGGTCGGCGATCTGCTCGGCCTCGAGTTGTGCGATCAGGTCCATCGCTTCAATCCTTTTCTACGCGCGGTTTATTCCGCGGATGTTGGTGCGCCCCCTGCTTCTCCTTCGCGGCCTCAAGGGCCTGCCAAAGGTCGGGTCGCCGTTCTTGGGTGAGGCGTTCCGCCTCGTCCCGCCGCCAGTCGGCAATTCTCGCGTGATGGCCCGACAGAAGCACTTCGGGTATCGCGCGGCCTTCCCAGACGGTGGGTCTTGTGTACTGCGGGTATTCCAGAAGTCCGTTGGAAAAGGATTCCTCCTCGGCCGACGCCTGATTCCCGAGCACGCGGGGTATAAGCCGGACGCTGGCGTCAATCAAGGCTTGTGCAGCGATCTCGCCGCCGGTCATCACGAAATCGCCCAGACTGATCTCTTCGATGCCTAAATGCTCCAGAACGCGCTCGTCCACGCCCTCGAAACGGCCGCACAGCAGGGTCATCCCCCGCGCCCCGGCAAAGCGTTGGGCATCGGCCTGTACAAAGGGTCGCCCGCGCGGGCTAAGGTAAATGACGGGCCAGTCGGTGCGGCCCTGCGGCGCGCCCCCAGCTGCCGCTTGCAGCGCCGCCGCCACGACATCGGCACGCAGTACCATCCCCGCACCTCCGCCCGCAGGCGTGTCATCGACGTTGCGGTGCCGACCCTCGCCGAAGTCACGCAGATCAACCGTTTCCAGCGCCCAAAGCCCGCCCTCCAGCGCCTTGCCGGTCAGCGACAGGCCCAATGTGCCCGGAAACGCCTCGGGGAACAGGGTGATGATCCGGGCGGTCCAGACAGGGCCGTGCGTCGGGCCAGACGGTGCGCTGGATGTCTTGGGCATATCGCTCATGGCGTTACAATCGCATGTCGGGACAGGCGGCGGAAGGCGTCCCTACGTCCGGCGATCTACACTGCGTGGTTCTTGTCCATCGCGGTCACCAGCGCCAGAAGGGCGCGCCCGGCACCTGGCGAAACCGCGGCGATTTCGGCCGCCCCCGCTTCCAGGCGGTTGCTGGGCGGCATTTCCCGTGCCGCGCCGGGCAGTTCGGAGATCAGCCTGACACCGGCATCCGCGACACACTCGATCAGAGCGGCCTGGCGCGTGGCAAGCGTGCGCGCGATGACGCGCTCGATATGACCCTGCCTCAGCGTCTCGCGCGCAACACCTGGCCGCAGCGCCAGTTCGGCGTCGAGTTGTCGATAGGCCGGGCTGTCGGGCGCCTTTGCCAGTGCGGCAAGTATAGCAGGCGCCATACCGTCCCGTTCGACCCGGTCGGCAAGATCAGCCATCGCTGCCCCGGATGCGCCGCCGCCTTGCAGGTCGGCAAGTGCGGTCATCACGCCCTCGACATAGCCCTCAGGGTCAGGACTGCCCGGCATCTGCGGCTTGCCGACGTCCAAGATCCCCGAACCGATGCCCAGCTCGTCGCCCGGAATCCGCACCTTGCCGGGTTGACCGACACCGCCACTGCGGCGCTGGAATAGCCGCGCAAGAGCAATCGCCAGCATTGACACCAACAGCGTGAAGACCAGCGGCAATGGGGGTGCTATCCCGAAAAGGCCACCCACGGCGCGTCCGACACCCAGGCAGAAGGCGACCAGGATCATCTGCACCGAGAAGATCAACAAAGGCCAGGCGATGGCGCGGGGACTGGCCCAGGCCTTGGGCGTTGCGGGCCAGTCGCCGGGGCGCACCACGAACAGCCAGAGCATGAAGATCACCGCGAACAGCGGCACCCACTGCAGCCCATAACCCGCCAGACCCGCATAAAGCGGTCCGCTGTACAGCAGCGCCGATGTGGCGAACAGCGCCCGATCCCGAGGTGCCATGCCGATCCCCAGTTGTCACCTTGCCGCGCGCCGGCCTTGTTCGACAACCTTGCGCACCATCCTTACGGCGGCACTATGTCAGCGCCCGGCTGGCAAAGCTACCGCGATATGTCACGGAATTGTCAGTCTTCCGAGGCGTCTGCACCCGGATCGCCACCGATCAGCCCAGGTGGCGGATCGGCCACGATCCGGCCCGACGCAGGGTCGATGGTCGGCACCGCCTCGCGCGTGAAGGGCAAGAGGAATCCGCCGCCCGGACCGGGGCCCACAACCTCGATCAGATCGCCCGCGCCGTGGTTGTGGATCGCACTGACCCGGCCCAGTACCGCGCCGCCGGTATCAACGACCTCCAACCCGATAAGATCGGCATGGTAGAATTCGTCATCCGGCAGCGCGGGCAGTTTTTCGCGCTCGGCAAACAGGCGGACACCGCGCAAGGCATCCGCCGCCTCTTTCGTGGCGACGCCACTCAGCCGCGCGGCAAAGCCGTTCGGGATCGGTCGGGTGATGGTCAGATCAAAGCGCCGCGCCCCGTCTTCCGAGGTCAGCGGCGCGTAATCGGCAATCGCCGAAGGCTCGGCGCAAAAGCTTTTCAGTCGCACCTCGCCCTTGACACCGAAGGCGCCCGCGATGGCGCCGACACAGACACGCGCATCACTCATTGTCGCCGCACTCCAACGCAGATGCCGCTTTCCACAACGCCGCCCGCATCGCGGCACCGGTCCTCGGCAATGAACTGCTCGGCTTTCATGCCAAGCCAGCCGCCAAGGATCAGCACCGCGATGGTGAAGGGTCGGAACATGGCTGTTCAGAGGCGGCGGATCACTCCGCCGCCTTCTCCTTGGTGTCCTCGGCGGCGGCTTCAGCTGCTTCAGCCGGGGCTTCTTCGCCCTTGGTTTCCTCGGCCGGCGCTTCGTCGGCCTTGGCGTCCTCCGGCTTGGCATCCGCAACCTTGGCGTCTTCCGCAGGTGCTTCGACGGCGGCTTCTTCGGCCTTCACCTCTTCGACCTTCACTTCTTCGGCGGGCGCCTCGGCGGGCACTTCTTCCTTCACCTCGGGCGCGGGCTCTTCCACCGGCTTGGCGGCTTTCTCGGCCTTGGCAACGGCACGTTCCTGGGCGGCCTTGCCGGGGGTTCCCTTGTTGGGGTTCGAGCGTTCGGATTTCGGCATTTCGCCGGCGGCTTCCAGCATCCGCGCGATCCGGTCGGTCGGCTGTGCGCCAAGCGAAAGCCAGTGCTTCACCCGCTCGATATCCATCTTGATCCGGTCTTCGCTGTCTTTCGGCAAAAGCGGGTTGTAGGTGCCCAGTTTTTCCAAAAACCGGCCATCGCGCGGCATCCGGCTGTCGGCGGCAACGATGGAATAGAATGGGCGCTTTTTCGAGCCGCCACGGGCAAGGCGAATTTTCATGGCCATTTGGTAGTCTCCTTTGGGTCGGTGATTGGATGCGTGATGTCACGCACCGCAAGGGTTTGTTATTTCTGTAGTTTCTCGTGATGCCTGATGACTTCCTTGATGATGAAGCTCAGGAATTTCTTGGCAAATTCGGGATCGAGATCGGCTTCGCTGGCCAGCGATTCCAGCCGCTCGATCTGTTGCGCCTCACGCACCGGATCGGACGGCGGCAGGTCGTGCTCGGCCTTCAGCCGCCCGACCGCCTGGGTGTGCTTGAACCGCTCGCCCAGCGTATAGACCAGGATCGCATCAAGCCGGTCGATGCTTTTTCGATGCTCGCTCAACAGCGCCGCCGCGCGGGTCTGGGGATCGGTCATTCGGGCCTCCGAAGGCATGGCACAGAGCGTGCACCGGGCGTGCACCGGGCGTGCACCGGAATTGCAGAGCGGGCGGTCATTGCGCGATCCCTTCGACGTGATGGCGGTAGACCAGCACCGGTTCGTCGAACGCGCGCGCCGCCTCGGAATCGAGGCGCGCGCCCAGCCGTTCGGCCAACCGGAGCGAGCGGGCATTCGACGGGTCGATGTAGCTGACCACCCCGCCCGAGCCGTACAGCGCAAGCGCATGCGGCAGCACGGACCTGGCCGCCTCAACGGCATAGCCGTTGCCCTCGGCGGCCTCGGTCAGAATCCAACCAAGCTCGGGCTCGTGATCGCCGAATTCCATCCAGAGATAGATCCAGCCCAGCGGTGCCTCGCTGCCCTTCAGGCAGAGCGTCCACATCCCGGCGCCGCGCAGCATCCAGCCCGCAACGCCCTGGCAGAAATCGGCGAACGCGCTTTCCCGGTCGAACGCGGCGCCAAGATACGCGGCCCGCTCGGACAGGAATACCGCCTCGTAGGCGGCGTAATCCTGCAACCGTGGCGCGCGCAGCCGCAGCCGGTTGGTTACGATTTCGGGCACGGCGGCGGCCACCCTTTGCGCAATGGTGAAGGCTGCGCCTTCGGGCGGCTGTTCCCAGGGGCGGGGTGTCATGCGTGCGCCCCAAGATCGTGGCGGAACACCGCGTCGCCGGGGTCGGCGCCGGGGATCGTCGTGTCGATCACGCCGCCAAGTCGCGTGGCCACGGCGATGGAACGGGTGTTCGCCGGGTCGATGATGTTGATCAACCGGTCCCAGCCGAAGGCCTGATGCGCCCAGCCCATCACTGCGCGGGCGGCCTCGGTGACGTAGCCCTTGCCCTCGGCATCGGGCACGATGAGCCAGCCCAGTTCCGGCTCGGGGAAGCCTTCGGGTTCGTAGATGCCGCATTCGCCCAGATAGGCGCCGGTGGCGCGGTCCTCCAGGCCGAAGGCGCCATAACCCTTGAGATGCCAAAGCGCCACATCGGCGGCCCAGACATGCCAGGCATCGACCCGGTTCAACGGCCCGCGTTCATGCACCGAGCGCTCGGAGGCGAAGAACGCGGCCCAATGATCGAAATCGGCAAGCGCGGGTGCGCGCAGGGTCAGTCTGTCGGTCTGAAGGGTTGGAATAGTCATACCATCTCCGGCCCGGCGTGGCGCCAGATGTCAAGCGGACCGATGATCGGGTGCACGTGATGCCCGTCGATCTGCGCGCCCATGCGGCGGGCGAGTGCCGCCGAGCGGGTGTTGTCGGGCGCGATCAGGCTGGCGACGCTGCGCCAGCCCAGCGTGTCGTAAGCGTAGGCGCGGGTGGCCAGAGCGGCCTCGTAGGCGACGCCCTTGCCTTCGGCGGTCTCAAAAAGCGACCAGCCGATTTCGGGTTCAGGCCAATCCTCGGGGAAGAACAGGCCGATAACACCCAAGGGTGCGTCGGTCGCGCGGTCGGCGACCATCCAGCGGCCATAGCCGCGCAGGGCCCAATGGCCGATCAGCGCGGCCAGTTGTTCGAACGCGTCGGTGCGGTCGAAGGGTCCGCCAAGGATACGCGCGCGTTCCGAGCCCCGGAATGCGGCATAGGCTTCGAAATCATCGAAGCGCGGCGCGCGCAGGCGCAGGCGTTCGGTCTCGACCGTCGGGATATGAAGCGTCGTGCCGGTCACTCCATCAGCCCTAACTCAGCCGGTGATTGACCCTCAAGCACCGGGCGCGTGAAATGGCGATCCCAGCGGCGGATACACCCGGTGCGGGCGGAATGCGCATAAGCGGCCTGACACCCCGGGTCGGTCTCCATTGCTGCGCGATAATATTCGTAAGCGGCAAGAGACGGAAAGCTGAACGCGCACCAGGCCGCGTCAGACGGCCCCTCGGAGGGCAGCCAATAGCCGTGATGGGTGCCACCCATCCGGTTGATGTTGTGGATCCAGGCCTTCGCATAGACCTCGAAATCATCAGCTTTCGCCGGATCGATCTCGTATTTCAGAAAACAGGTGATCATCGCGGCCCGCTCACTTTTTCTTGCCCATCCCGCCAAGGCCGGACAGGCCCGGCGGCAACGCCATGCCCTTGCCGCCCATCCCGGCCATGCCACCGGGCAGCCTGGCGCCCATCGCCTTGGCCGCCGCCTCCATCTGCGCGGGGTCCATCTTTGACGGATCGGGCATTCCGCCCTTGCCGAACATGCCTTTCATCGCCTGTTTCAGCATCCCGCCCTTGCCCATCTTCTTCATCATGTCGGCCATCTGCCGGTGCATCTTGAGAAGCTTGTTCAACTCGCTGACTTCCAGACCCGAGCCTGTCGCGATCCGCTTTTTCCGGCTGGCCTGCAGCAATGCGGGGTTGGCACGTTCGCGCTTGGTCATCGACTGGATCAGCGCGATCTGGCGTTTCAGGACAGAGTCGTCAAACCCGGATTCGGCCATCTGTTTCTGGGCTTTGCCCATGCCGGGCATCATCCCCATCATGCCTTCCATGCCGCCCATCTTCAGCATCTGTTCCAGCTGCTGGCGCAGGTCGTTCATGTTGAACTGACCTTTCTGGAACCGCTTCATCATCCGTTCGGCCTGCTCGGCCTCGATCGTCTCCTGCGCCTTCTCGACCAGCGCCACGATATCGCCCATGCCGAGGATGCGGCCGGCGATGCGCTCGGGCTCGAAGGTTTCCAGCGCGTCCAGCTTTTCGCCGACACCGACGAAACGGATTGGCTTGCCGGTGACGGCACGCATCGACAAGGCCGCACCGCCGCGTCCGTCGCCATCCATCCGGGTCAGGACGACGCCGGTAATGCCGACCTTGGCGTCGAATTCTTCGGCCACCTCGACGGCGACCTGACCTGTCAATCCGTCGACCACCAGCAAAGTCTCACGCGGTTTGGCGATGGCGGCGACCTGGGCCACCTCGTCCATCAGCACCTGGTCGATCTGCAACCGGCCTGCGGTATCCAGCATGAACACGTCGTAGCCGCCCATCGTCGCCTGTTGCTTGGCGCGCCGGGCGATATCGACGGCGGTCTGGCCCTTGACGATGGGCAGGGTATCGACGCCGATCTGGCGGCCGAGGATCTCAAGTTGCTCCATCGCGGCGGGGCGGTTGGTGTCGAGTGAGGCCATCAGCACGCGCTTGCCCTCGCGGTCCTTCAGGCGCTTGGCGATCTTGGCGGTGGTCGTGGTCTTGCCGCCACCCTGCAGGCCGACCATCAGGATCGGCGCGGGCGGGTTGTCGATTTTCAGAACACCGGGGTCTTCGTCGCCACGCAGCACCTCGATCAGGGCGTCATGGACGATCTTGACGACCTGCTGGCCCGGGGTGACCGATTTGGTCACCGACTGGCCGGTGGCGCGGTCCTGCACGGCTTTGACGAAATCGCGCGCTACTGGCAGCGAGACGTCGGCCTCCAACAGCGCGACCCGCACCTCGCGCAGCGCGGTCGCCACATCGGCCTCGGACAGGGCGCCCTGCCGGGTCAGCCGGTCGAAGACACCCGAAAGGCGTTCTGACAGGTTCTCGAACATGGCCGTGGCCCTCCAGACCGGTTGCAGACAGACCGGAGATAGTCACCGGCGCGAAAATGGCCAACGGCACCAGTGGGCGCATTGCGCTGACTGGTGGCGATCCCCGCGATTAGCGACGGGACCGGAAGCCTTGCACTTCCGGGGTATGGCGCGGCGTTTACGACTGATGGGCGGGGGGTGTCAAGGTCCGGTCGCTGTCTGGCGGCCCAGTCAGCGGCCCAGTCAGCGGCGCGGTCGGCTGTGGCATCGTCAGCCAATCCTGCGCGGCATCGACGCAGATCTGCGCGCTTTTGCCGCTTTGGTAATAGCGCGTCATCGGCACCGGCTTGCGCTGACCGTCCAGGCGCAAGGCAAGCCGGTAGGTGCGTCCGGAATCGGACTCCAGACTGCTTTGCAACTCGACAGCCTTCAGCGCCGCCAGAGGATACTGCGCGCGCTTGGTCCGGGCCATGCCGTGGCGGCGCAATTCGACCGTCCCGGCGGCGCGGTCCAGCACCAGCCACACCCTCTCGACAAAGATCAGCATGATCAGCCAGCAGCCGATGGCGCAGGCCCCCAGAGCGCCCGCAAACAGCCACGACCCGTCCCACGCCAGTTGCAACGCCCCTGCACCCAGCGCCAGGATGACGACGACCAGCAGCAGGCAAACACCCACGGCCTTTCCTCGATGACAAGCATCGCGTCGGATATCGCAAGCACTTTCACGGTGCCGATCCTAGCATGGCGAGGTCGCCGATGAACCCCGGTCGTTGCGCAGCCGCACCGCCAACGTGCGGGCATGGCCGGGCTCGACCCGCCAGCCCGCCGCAACCTCCCAAGCCAGATGCGCCCGGGCCATGGCAGCACCGGCGCGCGCCGGGGTGATGGCGGCCAGGTCGAACAAGGGGCTGTCGCGACGGCATTCATCCCAGTCAAGCAGCACAGGATGGCCCTGCCGGTCGATGATCAGATTCGATGGGTTCAGGTCGCCGTGGATCGGGGTCTGGCGGCGGTGGGCAAGCGGTGACCATGCGGCGCGACAAAGCTGCACCAGATCGGCGGGCATCGCAGCAAGGTCGATATCACCGCCTCGGGTCTCGGTCAGTGGATCGGCGGCACTGGCGAAGCCGGGACGCTGTGGCCAATCGCAGGTCGCATTGCACAGCCGCCGCAACGCGGGCCGCAGC
>JBBKVJ010000398.1:0-8249 GCA_037968375.1 Paracoccaceae bacterium
CTTCGGTTCAGCCGCAGCCTGGCGCTGATCTTCGCGGCCGTGACGGTGTCGCTGCTGGCGCTGACGATTCTCGTTGCTTATCGCTGGCTGCACCGGAGCCTGGGGGTTCGCCTGACCGATCTGTCGGCGACGATGCGCAAGCTGATTGGAGGGGATCTGTCGACCGAGCCGCCGACCTGGAGATCGGGGGATGAGGTCGGCATGCTGCGCGACAGCGTCGCGGATATGCGCGAGGCGTTGACCCGACAGCGCGAGCTGGAAATCGTTGCCGAGCGCGCGCGCGAGATTGCCGAAATCCAACGTCAGGCCGCCGAGGAACAAGGCCGACTGGCAGAAGAGCAGCGTCGCGCCGCCGAAAGCGGACGCGAGGCGGCACTTCTGCGTGCGGCGGCGGCCGACGCCTTCGGCAAGGAGTTCGGCCGGGTCGTTGCCAGTGCTGCGGACGGAAAATTCGACGCCCGGATGTCGGACAGCTTCGACGATGACGGGTTGAAGGACCTTGCAAACAGCATGAACGGGCTGATGGCAGAGGTCGACCGTGGCGTGAATGAGACTGCGGTAGTGATCCGGGCAATCTCGCAAGGTGATCTGACCCGGCGGATGTCCGGTGACTTTCACGGTCGGTTCCTGGACCTGCAGAAGGGCGTCAATGCGACCGTCGAGAAGCTTCAGGAGATCGTGACGGCGATCAGCGAGACCACCGACGAGATCGTCTCGGACGCGCAGAGCGTGGCCGCGGGCGCGGAGGGTTTGTCCGGCAGGACGAAGGCGCAGGCCGCCGCACTCGAGGAGACCTCGGCCTCGATGGTGCAGATGGCGGAGCATGCAAAAACCAATGCCGCGAAGGCCGAGTGGATCGCGGGGCGCGCGGGCGAGGCTGCGGAAAACGCGAAATCCGGCGGACGTGTCGTCTCGGACGCGGTGGACGCGATGAACAAGATCAATGAAAGCGCGCAGAACGTGCAGGGGATCGTCGGCGTGATCGACGATATTTCGTTTCAGACCAACCTTCTTGCTCTGAACGCAGGTATCGAGGCGGCACGTGCGGGCGAAGCCGGCAAGGGCTTTGCGGTGATCGCTCAGGAAGTACGTCAACTGGCACAGCGCGCGACAGAGGCCGCCCGAAATATCGGCAAGCTGATCGAACAGAGCGCGCAGGACGTGTCGAAAGGCGTGCGCCTTGTCAGCGCGACCGGCGATGTGCTGGCGCAGACGATGGCAACGATTTCCGAGGTCGCATCGACAATCGGTGAAATCGCCGAAGGCAACTGCGAACAACGCACCAGCATCGCGGAAATGTCGACGGCGGTTGCCGAGATGGACCGGGCCACCCAGCAAAACGCCACGATGGTGGACGACAGTGCCCGGACGTCGCTTGTGCTGCAGCAGCAGGCCGAGGCGCTTGAGGACTTGATCGGCTTCTTCAAGCCGGCGCAGACGACGACGGCATCGGGTCCGCAGCGGCGCAGAGCCGCCGCCTGAAGCGGGTTTTGCCCGGACGTTTCTGCCCCTGCCGGGCAGGCCCCCGCCTTGCGGAAACTCTACTCCACCATCTCCACGACCAGCCCGACATCCGCATACCAATCCGCCGCCGCGCGGATTTCGGCGTCGGTCATCTCAGCGGCAATCGGTTGCATGATTTCGTTCACGCGTTTGCCCAGGCGAAATGCCTTCAACTGGGTGTCGATGTAGATATTGGTTTCGCCCGCCAGGTTCGGGGCCTCGGGGATCAGGGCGATGCCGTCGGCGCCGTGGCAGGCCACACACAGCTCGGGCGCCTCGGCGGGGTCGGCGGTCAGCGTGGCGGTGGCGGTATGGCCGGAATACCAGGCGGCAAGGTTGGCGATCTGGTCGTCGGTCAGGGATTTGGCCACCACCGTCATCATCTCATGCGTGCGGGTGCCGTCGCGAAAGGCGGTCAGTTGCGCGGCCAGATAGGCCGCCGGTTCGCCGCCGATATGCGGCGCGATGGGGATGCGCGCGTAGCCGTCCAGCCCGTGGCAGGTGCGGCACTGGCCTGCAAGCTGGCGACCGGCGGTGCGGTCGCCTTCGGGCAGGCCCTGAGCGAAGGCGCCCCCGGCGAGGATCATCTCGCCGAGGGCCAGAGCTGTGAGGCGAATCATTGCCCGTAGCTGATCCGGTAGATCGCACCCGCGAGATCGTCGGACACCAGAAGCGAGCCGTCGCGCAGTTGCGTCACATCGACCGGGCGGCCCAGATATTCGCCGTTGCCGTCGATCCAGCCTTCGGCAAAGGGCTCCATCGTGGCGTTGCCCTCATCATCGATCATGGTGACCATCACCCGCGCGCCAACCGGTGTGGTGCGGTTCCACGATCCGTGCTGGGCCGAGAAGATGGCGTTCTGATACTGGGCCGGGAACATGCCGCCGGTGTAGAAATGCATGCCAAGGTCGGCGGCATGGGCCACGGTTTCGACCGCCGGATGCACCACTTCGACCGGCACCTCTTGGCCCGCGTATTCGTTGGTGCGGGTGGTGCCGCCGCCGAACCACGGATGGCCAAAGTGCTGGCCCGCCTCGGTCTGCCGGTTCAGTTCGCCCGGCGGGATGTCATCGCCCATGCCGTCGACCTGATTGTCGGTGAACCACAATTCGCCGGTCACCGGGTGGTGATCGTGGCCGACCGAGTTGCGCACGCCGTAGGTATAGACCTCGCGCCCGGTGCCATCGAGGTTCATCCGGATGATGCCGCCGACACCGGTCCTGGTATTGACGTCGAGGTTTTCCGGTGGCGCCACGTTGAACGGTTGGCCCAGCGAGATGTAGATCTTGTTGTCCGGTCCGATATCGCAGACCCGCGCGGTGTGGTTGAAGCTTTCCTGCTCGACCGGGATCAGATCGCCCTGGGCGACCAGGTTGAAGGCCGCGACGTCGGGCGATTCGTAGAAGAACTCGGCCGCCGGGAACAGCAGGACGCGGTTCTGTTCGGCGATGTAGAGGAACCCGTCGTCGGAAAAGCAGACGCCGTTCGGGATTGCGAATTGCAAGCTGGGCGCGAAATTCTTGACCTCATCCGCGACGCGATCCTTGTTGCGGTCGGTGACCGCCCAAACCTGATCCTTGCGGGTGCCGACAAAGACGACAATGCCCTGCGGCCCAACCGCCATGTGGCGGGCATCGGGCACGATTGCATAAAGCTCGATCTTGAAGCCGTCGGGCAGGGTGATGCCTTCCAGCGTCTTCTTGATGCCGTCGGCGAAGTTGCCGGTCTGGTCGATGTAAGTGAACTCGGTGGTGCCGGTCATCTGGAAGTTCGACAGTTTTTCCAGATTGTCGGGCACATCGGCGGTTTGCGCCGCCGCGATGCCCGCCGATAGACAGAGTGCCGATACGGTTGTTGCGAGATTTCTCATGCCATCCTCCCAGTGGTCAGAAATTATGACCACATTGGACGCTATCCAGGCGGCGATTTCAACGATTCAATTCATCGTCGCAGGTTGTATGCGTGCGAAAGAGGCGCGCGCAGCGCCGGGACCATCCGATCAGCCCTGCGGCGTCATCACCTTGCGCTGCTTGCCACGCTCCAGCCCCAGTTGCCGTTCGCGCCAGATGATCAGCACACCGGCAAGGATGATCAGCGAGGCACCGCCCAGCATCACCAGCGTCGGCACCTCGGAAAAGAAGAAATAGCCGATTCCGATGGCCAGCAGCATCGAGGCGTAATCGAAGGGCGCGATCACCGAGGCATCGGCAAAGCGGTAGGCCGAGGTCAGGAAGATCTGCCCGACGCCGCCGAAAAAGCCCGCCAACACCAGAAGCATGACCTCGCGCCCGGTCGGCATCACCCAGCCGAACGGGATCGTCAGCAGCGACAGGCAGGATGCGGTGACCGAGAACCAGAAGACGATGGCCGAGGTGCGCTCGGTGTCGACCAGTTTGCGCACGAAGACCTGGGCGAGGGCGGCGCAGGTGGCGCTCATCAGGACCAGGATCGCACCCAGCGCGGCGCGGCTGTCGGCGGCGGTTTCGCTGAGGCCGGAAAGGCGCGGCGACAGCACGATCAGGACGCCGACCATGCCAAGTGCGACAGCGCCAAGGCGAAAGGCGCGCACGTTCTCGCCGAGGAACATCGCGGCAAAGACGACGGTGAGAAGCGGTGCCGTATAGCCGATCGCCTTGACCTCGGTGAACGGCAAAAGGCCGAGACCCGCAAAGCCCAGCCCCATCGCCATCGTGCCGACAAGCCCGCGCCAGACATGGCCCATCGGGCTTTGCACCCGAATCCCGCCCTCCATCTCACGCCGCATCATCAGCCAGACGAAGATCACCGGGATCGCAAAGAACGAGCGGAAGAATACCGCCTGACCGGCAGGCACATGTTCGGTCGTGGCCTTGATCAGACCCGCCATCACCACGAAGACGGAGACTGAGCAGAGTTTCAGAAGGATGCCGCGCAGCGGGGTCATCTGGGTCACCGACAGGCCGGATTCAAGTTCGGATGACCCTGCCTAGCGCCCGCTGGCGGGAATGAAAAGTCTTGCTCTGCGTGAACGGTCCGCGATGCGGGATGGTCACGATTGCGCTGCGGCAACAAGCTTGCCGATGGTGTTCCAGTTGCGCGCCGTGCCGGGCTGGCCGAGCCAGCGATCCAGCACCGGGCCGGTCAGTTTCGACCTGCCCACGCCGTCGGCATAGTCGATGAAGACATGCCTGCCCGACACCGCCACACGTTCGGGCCCAGAGTAGCGCGCCGTCAGGCTGGTCACTGTCGCCTCTGCCGGTTGGTTCAGAAAAAGGATCAGCATATGGTTCGGTCGCTGATCCGCAGCGCCTGAAAAGGGATTTTCCCTCAGGACATGCGCCAGTTCCTGCGGTTGACGCAAAAACACCGCGTTGCTCAGCCCGTGCCGGGCGACAACACTTTCAAGGGTCACGCGAAGGTCGGCCTCGGGCAGTGCCGTCGGGATGATCGCATTGCCGGTGGCCAGAATGGTTCTGACGCCGTCAAGCCCGGCCTCGGCGCAGGCGGTTCGAAACTGCGCCATCGACATCTTCATGTGCGTCTTAGGTCCGATGGCGCGCAGCAGGGCGATCCAGACCGGCACGATGCGCGACCTACTCGCGCGAAACGCGCATCACCGCACCGTCACCCGCATCGATCAGCAGCAACAGCGCCCCGTCGGGCGCCTCTTCCACGTCGCGGACCCGGCCGATATCGGTCAGCAGGCGTTCCTCGCCGGTGACCATCGTGCCCTCAACCGTCAGCCGCACCAGCGCGCCGGGGTTGAGCGAGCCGATCATCAGGTTGCCCTGCCATTCGGGGAACATCGCACCCTGATAGAACACCATGCCGCCCGGCGCGATCACCGGATCCCAGAAATAGAGCGGCTGCTCCAGCCCGTCCTGTGCCGCGATGCCCGCGCCGACGTCCGAGCCGCTGTAGTTGACGCCATACGAGATCACCGGCCAGCCGTAGTTCTTGCCAGCCTCGGGCGTGTTCAGCTCGTCGCCGCCCGCAGGCCCGTGCTCGATGGTCCAAAGCTGCCCGTTCTCATGGTAGATCGTCGCACCCTGAATGTTGCGGTGGCCAAGCGACCAGATTGTGTCGATGCCATCCTGTCCGACAAAGGGATTGTCGTCGGGCACGGTGCCGTCCAACCGCAACCGGATCACCTTGCCGTAGGTCGCCCCGATGTCCTGCGCCAGCCCGCGTTCGGCCTCGGTCGAATGCTCGCCGGTGGTGACAAAGGCATGGCCCGCGCCGTCAAAGACGATGCGCGAACCGTAGTGCATCGCCGATGGGCTGGGCGGGTCCTGCACGAAGATATCTTCGGCCCCGGTGACCTCGCTCAGGTCCTCCGACAGCACACCCCGCGCCGCGGCGGTGGCCGACAGGCCGTTGCCCATCGGCTTGGCATAGGTCCAGTAGATAAACCTGTCGGCGGCGAAGGTCGGGCCGAGGGCGATATCCAGAAGCCCGCCCTGACCCTCGGCATGGACCTGCGGCAGGCCGACGATCGGGTCGGAAACCTGGCCATCTATCGTCACCAGCCGCAGCCGCCCGGGCCGTTCGGTCACCAGATAGCCGGCCCCATCCGGCAGCGTGGCGATACCCCAGGGGTTCTCCAGCCCCTCGGCCAGCGGCGCGGCGATGAGCGCGATATCGCTGACAATCTCCGGCGCGCGGGTCTGGCTGTCGAAGGCCGGTTCCAGATGCGGCGCGTTGCGCGCCGATTGCGCCTTGGCCGAGCTTTGGGCGAAGATGTATCCGCCGGTGGCCAGCGCAATCGCAAGCACGAAGCCCACACGGGTGTAAGGTTTCATCTATGGTCTCCGAAATGGGTTGCGGGCCGAGGCCGCGTCAGGCCCGGTCGCCGCGTTCGATCCGCAGGAATTCCTGCGCGCGCCTGGTCGCCTCGCGGCCCTCTCTGGGGCGCTTTTGCAGCACCTCGGTCTGCTGCTGCGGGCCGCTTTCGTCCCGCGCGATCGAGGTGAAATGCTTCATCCGCCCGCCATTGGACGGCGCATTGGGTTTGTCGGCTGCATGTTTCGGCATCTGAACTCTCCCTTGGCTGTCCGCATCTCTGCGGAGGCATCCACTATACCGAACCTAGGGTGCAAATCCACGTCACCCAGCCCCCTGCCCGAAGTTTCAGCCTTTGCCCAAAAGCCGGGCAATCGCCCAGGCGGCGGCATCCGCGACGGCGGCATCGGGGTCAGCGGTCAGGTCGGCGGCGACCGGGGCAAGGCTTTGGTCGCCGGAATTGCCGATCGCATAAAGGACGTTGCGCACGAATCGGTCGCGCCCGATCCGCTTGACCGCACTGCCCGCGAACCGGGCGCGAAAGCCGGCGTCATCCAGCCGCGCCAGATCGGCCAGCATCGGCGGTTCGGCCTCGCGCGCGGCATATTTGACCTCGCGCGCCGCAGCGGCGAACTTGTTCCACGGGCAGACCGCCAGGCAATCGTCGCAGCCATAAATGCGGTTGCCCATCAAGGGGCGCAGCGCCTCGTCGACCGGCCCGTGATGTTCGATGGTCAGATACGAGATGCAACGCCTTGCATCCAGCTGGAACGGTGCGGGAAAGGCCTTTGTGGGGCAGATGTCGAGGCACGCAGTGCATGTGCCGCAATGCTCGCCCTCCGGTTCATCTGGTGGCAGGTCCAGCGTGGTGAAGATCGCGCCCAAAAAGAACCAGTTGCCCAGATCGCGCGCCAGAAGGTTGGTGTGCTTGCCCTGCCAGCCAAGGCCCGCCGCCTCGGCCAAGGGCTTTTCCATCACCGGAGCGGTATCGACGAAGACCTTGATCTCCGGCGAAACCTCTTGTTTCGCCGCGTGCGCGGCAGTCGTATTCTTCGAGTGCGATGAGAGCGTCACCCATTTGCCGGTCTTCCGATCCCGGCAACCACCCTTCTCCACGGTCTCGATCAGCCACCGCCCCAGCCGCTTCAGCCGCGCCTTCACCGGATCATGGTAATCGCGGCCCTGCGCGTAGACCGACACCACGCCCCGGTCGCGCGCCTGCAGAGCCTCCAGCGGGTCATGCGCGGGCGCATAAGGTTCGGCCAGCATGATCACCGATCGCGCCGCGGGCCAAAGCGCTGTCGGATCGCCGCGCCAACCCATCCGCTCGGCCATCCAGCCCATCTGCCCGTGCCGTCCCTCGGCCACGAACGACGCCAGCCGTGCCGCCGCCTTGGGGATCGCATCGGGCCGGGTGATCCGGCATTTGGCAAAGCCTAGCTCCGCCGCCTCGGCCACCAGCCTGTCCTTCAGGTCCTGCGCATCCGGATCGGTGGTTTTATCCATGCGCGGACCCTAACCGGGTTCACGGCGCCTCGCCACTCGCCCCCTTGATGCTTTCATTTTGGCTCAAATTGTCCGCGCGGAGCGCAAACCTGAGCGTCCGCAGCAAAGCGAGGATGCGAGGCAAAAGCAATGCGCCGCAAGGCGCTCGTCATGCTTCAGTCAAGTGGCGGCGCGCCGCCTGCCTTGCTGCGCGCTGCGATGAACGGTGCCAGCCGGGCCTCGGCCGCCGCCGATTGCGCAGGGCGGGGCGTCTCGGCCAGCCGCCGCTGCCATTCTGCCGTCGCACGTTCGGGCGAAGTCAGCGCACCCGCGTCGGTCCAGGCCCCGAAATTCGTCAGGTCCGCGACCAGCGGGTCGCGAAAGGCACCCGCGTAGCGCTCCATCGTGTGGGCGGCGGCAAAGAAATGCCCGCCCGGCTGGACCTCGGCGATGGCGTCCCAGGCGGTGTCCTTCTCGAACGGCGCCGCAAGGTCGGCCAG